>JAYTYR010000056.1:0-17924 GCA_043742265.1 bacterium
GATTATTTTGTTTTAAATAACCTTTAATTTATATTCTATTGGGGCTTTGATCAAAGTGCTCTCTATCTCTTGCATGGACATCAGGCCCTTTTGTGCACCGATGTATCGCACTACATTCATGCTATTGATCGGAGCGTATGTGATGGCATCTTCTGGACTAAAGTCTAGAGCTAGCATCGCAGTGAGAGTAGAAGCGAATGCGTCTCCGGCACCAGTGCGCTCATAAGGAGCTTCCAAATCAGGATAATTAGGCATGAAATAATAATTTTTGTTAGCGTATAAATACGCACCATATTTACCATCGGTAATAGTAACTATACGGGGACCCAGAGCATGTATACTATTTAGCAAATCTTTTATATGAGAAATATTCCTGATGTTATGATCTGGTATAGTGGTGGAATGATTATTTAGTATCAGCTCAGCCTCCTCTACATTGCAACAAAAGTATTCGGTGTGTCTGTATACATCTGCTAGTCTATGCACACCGAGTTTGATCTGGAATGTACCAGGCTGAAAGGCTAATTTAGTATTAGGATTAGACTCTAAAAATGTGACTATCTCATCATGTATGGCTATAGCATGCTCACCAAAACTGGATAAATATATCCATTTTGGTGATCCAATATCTGGTAAATTAGTTTTGAATGTCTCATGCTGTATGAGTATGGTACGCTCATCTCCAAACCATAATACATAATGATAATTAGTATGCTTGCCGTTTTCGAGTGTTATGTATTCGGTCGATATACCTTCATGTTTGAAGCCCTCTACGCATTCACGACCATTGACATCGTTACCGAGAAATGTGACCAGACCAGTCTTCAGTCCAAGTCTTGCAGATGACACAGCAGCGTTGGCACTGTTACCTACACCATATAGTACGTCTACACTTTGATAAGGGACTTTAGACCCGAAAGGCATACACAGCTCACATAAAGTATTATCGACACGGCAGCTGACATGAGCATCTATCAGCTTGATAAAAGCATCCACGACTGTATCGCCAATAGCGACGATGTCTAATTTATTTTGGTCTGTATCTCTGTCCCATTGTTTTATCTCCATATATTATCTTTTAGTATTTTATTTCTAGTATTTAAAATTGTTCTCCCTTTTTTATTTATTTTTACCTTTCCTTACTATTATAATACATAAAGTTGATTTTGCTCTGTATCTTTTACACAGCTATTTAGTATTTCTATTTTGTAGTGTCGCTATCACTATTTTGTAATGCGGCTATGGCTTGGGCTAGCTCTGGCATAGTTTGTATCAATCTTTGTATCGTATCATTGGCTGCTGCTTCACGTACAGCAGTATCTATAGTGCCATCTTGCATTAGACCGGTATTGTACATTAGTAGATTTACATTATGGGATAGCTCGTTGAGCTTATCTATTGTATCCAAGTACCTAGCTTTCTCTATTGGATCTTCGACTATAGTATCTAGCAGTCTACGTGTACCCATATATACAAACATAAACATAAAAGCAAAAGGTAAAGCAAAAGCAGTTTTGTCTATCATGTTTTTTGTGGAGTATAGATCGTATAGCATCTTTTGGAATAGCTCACCATCAAAGATATTTTGTTTTAAATCTTCTATAGCCCTCCTTGATATTTCTCCGACATTTGTTATTGTATCTTTAATTTTATCTAAAGTTGATTTGTCCTCTTGTACTCTCGTCATATCTTTGATAGTTTCGTCAGCTTTTATAAGACTATTTTTAGCTGCTTTTATTTTTTCTAATTTTAATCTTGCTGATTCTAAATTATTAGCATTGGCTGTGACATCGTAGCCAGTTTTTGTCCTATAATAGTCTTGCCCCATATAGCCAGCACCAGCACCAGATCCAGCTGCTATAGCTGTAGCGACAGTTATTTTACCTACAGCACCACTAGCTTTTAACCATAGCCTACGACTATGAGACATAGGTTTTATAGGTTCAATATAAGGCATTCTTTCCATATATTTATTATCTCATAAGTTTTTATTTTTACAAAGCACTTTGTTAAAACGTGTAGCGTCGCTATTAATTATTGAATGTACCGTGATGATTTTTGTGATTGTATGCGGGCATGATATGATGTAAATATGGATCAAAAGAATATAAAAACAATTAAAAAGATATTAGCAAATAGAGATAAAGCGCCGAGGTTTTTGGACTTACTTCTTAAAAACTCTTATAAAGGCAAAGAGGCTTGGGCAAAGACAGCTTCTACTGATATAGATCACATGTATGAATAATAGCATTATATTAGACTCTAGTTTTATAATTGCTTTGTATTCAGAAGCCGACAGTCAACATTCTAAAGCTGCAGATTTAAATGTAAATTTTATAGACAAAAAGATTTTTGTAACTTCTGGCGTTGTTCATGAAGTTTGTAATTTTCTGTTTTATAAAATTAAAAATCCTAAATTAGTAAATTCTTTTGTTGAAAGTATTACACTCTCCAAGGATATAAAAGTATTAGAGTCCAATTCGTATTTAGAGCTTGTGAATTTCACAAACAACAATAGTGATTTGAAACTTTCTTATACAGATATTTCGCTTTTATTTTATGAGAGTTTTTATGGATTTGATTTGATCACCTTTGACCAAAATTTATTAAAAGTAAGGAAGGAGTTTTATAATAAATAATTAATTTATGCAAAAATTAAAAACATTTAGAGACTCTGATATATTTCTTGATGCACATAATTTAAATTCTAATGCGAGAGATGCTGAGTATAAAGATAGACCCACAGTTAAAGTAATTTTGACTGATAGTAATGACAAGATATGTGTACTTAAAGTGAGAGAGCACTATTTACTACCAGGTGGTGGAGTAGAAAAAGTTTTAAAAAATACAATAAATAGTTGTATAGAGATAGTAGATGAAGAGTATGAGGATCTTCAGGTTGCTTTACGGCGTGAGATAATGGAAGAGGTGGGGTGTGAGATAAAGGATATAAAAGAAATAGGGATAGTCGAGCAGTATAGGAATTATTTACAAGATGTAGAAAAGAGTAAATATATAAAGTATATTGTCTATTTTTATACAGCTAAAATAGATGGAGGAAAAGGTAAACCTACCACTACACAAGCAGATGAGTTAAAAAGAATCGAAATATGTTGGCTGTCAAAAGAGGAAGTGTTAAAAATATTTGAGGATCAAAATAGTGTGGTCGATGAGAATGAATATGCATTTTGTTTTAACACTAGATCACATTATGAAGCTTTGAAAATTGTGGTATAATGTAGACATGATTGAAAGTGGCTTAAACAAAAAAACAACTGTATATGTAGACTTTGCAAATTTAATGGCCAGATGTAAACAAGACAGCGTAAATATTGATTTTAAAAAGTTTTATATATTTTTATCAGAAAGATATAACACTAAAAATATAATATTATTTTCTGGATATTTTAAAGAAAAGCAAAATGAGTATAATATAAATTTATCGATCGGGTATATTTATTCTTTTAAAGATATAATATACAACAAAGAAGAATCAAAAATAAAAGCAAATTGTGATGTGGATATTACCATTAAATGTATGCAAGATATTTATGATGAAAAACCAGATCAGGCTGTGCTTATATCTAGCGACGGAGATTTTGCTGGTTTGATAAAACTATGGCAAAGTAAAAATATAAAAGTTACTGTGATTTCACCTGCGACACCCGATAGGTGCTCGTATTTGTTAAAGAAAACAAATGCTCCTATAGTATATTTAAGGCAAATTATAGATCATTTTAGAAATGAAAAAGCCCTCGACGAAGACGATACATCGTAGAGGCCTTTTTCTTAGTAATTTAAGTATAGCAAATTAAAATCAAAAGTCAAGTAAAATTTAAAAAATTATTAGAAATAAAATAACAAAAATCATGAACAATACAAACAAAAATATGAATAATCAAACGCCAGCGTATTTACAACTTATTAAAAAGTATGAAGCAGAGGGGAAAGCAATAGCGCATTTTAATATATCAAATCTAGATCAATTGCGAGCCATATGTGAGGTAGCGGAGGAGCTGGGCGAGCCAGTAATAATAGGAGCGAGCGAAGGAGAACGAGAATATATGGGGGTGGCGATGGTGAGGCAGATGGTAGATGAGATGAAGAGAGAATATACTGTGCCTATATATCTAAATGCCGATCATACATATACATTTGAAAAGGTGTGTGAAGTGATAGAAGCAGGATATGATAGCGTGATAGTGGACGGTGCCAAGCTCTCATATGAAGACAATGTAGCATTAGTAAAGCGTTGTGTGGTATGGGTGAAGGAATATGAAGCAAAGAATAATGTCAGAGTCCTAGTCGAGGCAGAGCTAGGATATATAGGACAATCGTCATCACTGAATGAAAGCTTACCCGAAGGAGTAACTGAAGAGAACATGACCAAAGTGGATCAGGGTATAGACTTTGTAAATAGTACAGGCATAGATATGTTTGCTCCTGCTGTCGGCAATGTGCATGGTATGCTTGTAAATGCTCCAGAGCCTAGGCTTAATATAGATCGTATAGCTAAACTTAAAAAAGCTTTGCCAAATACACCATTCGTTTTGCATGGGGCGAGTGGTAATACCGATGAGGATCTGAGAGACGCGATAGACAATGGAGTGAGTGTGATACATATCAACACTGAGATTAGAAAAGCATTTACTGATGGTGTACGTGCATATCTGATGGGCAAACTAAATGAAATAGCACCTTACAAGTTTGGTAAAAGCGGACAAGACGAAATGAAAAAAGTAGTGAGGTCTAAAATGGAATTGTATAAGAAATAAATATAGTAAGAGGCGAACACGAAGTGGTCGCCTCTTATTTGTGTCACATTAATAACATGGATATATATTCTCCGACGAAATAAGCTACGAAAGCAGATACAGAGCAGACTAGTATAGACTGTGCTATGGTACGCCACACATTACGATATAAAACTTTGGCTCGTAAATATCCTACAAAAGTAAAAGATAAAAGAGTAAGGATGGTAGAAAGTAAAAAAATGTTAAGCGGTAGCTCTTTTGCTTCTGGATTTTCTAAATAAGCATATAGAGTAGGTAACACAGGGAGCGCTCCCAACATTACAAATGATAAAAATGTTATGCCTGCACTATTTTTTTCTATATTTTTGATTTCTAAATTTGTATATTTTCTTTTATTATTTTGTGATATTTCATTATAATCTTTAGAGTCTTCGGATAAATAGTCAGCAGAAGCCATAGAGAATCCATCGGCGAGGAGGTTGGAAACTCCTATAGCAATAATAATCTTTGGAGATAGTCCTGCCCCATACGCTCCAGCCATGAGTGAGAAATATGACACGGCACCATCAGATCCACCGTATACTATAGATGGTAAATAACTTTTATAAAATTTAATTTTATCCATAATTAATTGTTTATTATATTATAACACAATGATTATATATATTTTTGTTTTGTATGATATAATATGTGGATGAAAGAAGGAAAAGATTTTGAAAAGTGGTTTAAAACAAAAGTTAGAATTAATAATAGAAACTTAAAACCTTTAGAAGCCATTGAGGGTGAAGTCTGGTGGTCGTATCTAGGTGCGAATATAGGCACAGAAATAGATGGTAAAAGTGAAAGCTTTACTAGACCTGTTTTAATTTTAAAGGCTATAGATGAGACTTTGTTTTTAGTGGCACCACTCACCACTTCTAAATTTTATAATGATGTATGGCATCCAGTTCTGGACTATAATTTTAAAAAATCTGAAGATAAAGTAAAAAAAAGTAAAATTTGTTTGAATCAAATAAAAGTTATTGACTACAAAAGATTAAAGATAAAAATATGTGACATAGATAATGTTGAGTTTAAAAGAATTAAAGATTTATTTTTTGAGCTATACAAAACGGCACCTGCCCAGCAAATTGCTGGGCAGGGGACAGAGTACTTGCGCTCTGACGCCAGTGCTACCATTGCTGGAGCCTTTGATATAAGTATATCAGACGATAAAGAAAAGTCAAGGCACGACTTCAATGTGGAGGCGCTAGTGATGCACGCAGAGCATCATGGTAAAATATCTCTGTCAAATAAAGTGCCGCTCGCTACTCGTGAAGACCTCTCTCGAGCTTATACTCCTGGTGTCGCTGCTGTATGCATGGCAATTGCGAATGCAAAAGATAATCATTTCGCTGCTCGAAAATATACATTAAAAAGAAATACTGTCGCGATAGTAAGTGATGGATCTGCTGTGCTAGGACTCGGTAATATCGGTCCATATGGAGCTATACCTGTGATGGAAGGCAAGGCCGCCATACTCAAAGAGTTCGCAGATGTAGATGCCTTCCCAATATGTCTAGACACTACAGATGTCGAAGAGATAATCAAAGCAGTAAAACAAATAGCACCAGTATTCGGTGGTATAAATCTCGAAGATATATCAGCGCCGAGATGTTTCGAGATAGAAGAAAGGCTTAGAAAAGAATTAAATATACCAATGATGCATGACGATCAGTGGGGTACTGCGACTGTAGTGCTGGCCGGACTTATCAACTCGATCAAACTTCGTAATATAGAAAAAGAAAAAAATAATAATAAAGCAGATACTTTATCAGAAATAAAAATAATAATAAATGGTGTGGGATCTGCTGGAGTAGCAGTCGCAAGATTATTAATCGCGTATGGATTCACCAATATACTTTTTGTAGATAGTAAAGGTCTAATACATAGAGGCCGTGACGATCTAAACAAAGAAAAGCTTGAGCTTTTGACAAAGAGTACCGCTGTGCATTTGAGTGACCCCCTCCCTTATAAGGAGGGGGGGGTGGATGGCGGGGGAAAGGCCATAACTTTATCTGATACCATGCGCTCTCGTGATGTATTTATCGGGCTATCGAAACCTGGTATGGTGACAGCCGAGATGGTGAGGTCAATGAACAAGCGGCCTATAATATTCTCTCTTGCCAATCCGACACCAGAGATCATGCCAGAAGACGCTCATGCAGTAGGAGCTTTTATCGTAGCGACAGGGAGGAGCGACTATCCCAATCAGCTTAACAATAGTTTGATTTTCCCTGGACTCTGGAAAGGAATGCTAGATAATGATATCAGACAATTTGACATAGATATATTTATGAGAGCCGCACTCGCACTCGCCGAGTATGTACAGCATCCTACAGTAGATGCTATACTACCTAGTATGTTTGATAAAGGTTTGGTAAATATTATAAGTCAATCAGTCATTAAAAAATAAATATGCAAACAATAATATATATAATAGCACAGTACTTTATCTTCTTGATACCTTTGATACTAATTTATTATTTGTATACACATGATAATAAAAGAAAAGCATCAATGGAGATTATTTTGATCAGCGTCACATCATTTTCTGCTTGGTTAATAGCCCATATAATAAAAAATATCCTTAAAACATCTCGTCCAGATATTGCTACTGATATATTGATGAAAAATGAAAGTATATATGCTTTCCCATCTGGACATACGACTTTAATTTTTGCTGTTGCGGCCGTACTATATTTTTATCATAAGAAAATGGCATATGCAGTGGCATTACTAGGCCTGGCAGTAGGACTATCGCGTGTGTATATAGGAGTGCATTATCCAATAGATGTTTTGGGTGGTATAGTATTAGGGATCACCGTAGGATATGCCGGATATAAAACTTATATAAAATATAAGAAAAATTAAAAACAAAATAGCAGATAAACATATGGGAAAAAGCAAACAAATATTAGAAGCACTTAACTGGAGATATGCTACAAAGAAATACGATATAGGTAAAAAGTTAGATAAAGAGACTTTGGATACATTATTAGAAGTGCTTAGGCTCACTCCGTCATCATTAGGTATGCAGCCATGGAGATTTATCGTGATAGAAAATGTGGACATAAGAGCAAAATTAAAAGAGGCAGGTTTCGGCCAGTCACAATGGACAGAGGCATCTCATATAATAGTGTTATGTGCTCAGAATAGAGTAGGTAATGGTGATGCAGAAAGATTCTTGCAAAGTATAGTCGAGCAGCGTGGTGTGACACGTGTATCACTAGATAGCTTCGCCAAAAATATTTTTAATTTTATTGTAATAATTAAATTGACTATATTTTATGGTAAAAGTATAGTCAAATTTTTCTCGGGTATTGATGCTTCTGATTGGGCAGAGAAGCAATGCTATATCGCTCTCGGTAATATGCTGACTAGTGCAGCTGTGATAGGAGTGGACGCTAGCCCTATGGAGGGATTTAATGCAAATAAGTTTGACAAAATACTTGGTTTAAAAGGTTATCACTCTGTAGTGTGTTGTGCTCTCGGATACAGAGATGAGCATAATGACTTCCTAGCCACCGCGAAGAAAGTCAGATATAGTCGCGATGAAGTGTTTGAATTTGTGAAGTAAATATAAATTAAATTTCTATAATTCTTAGGTATAAAAAACTTTTATGATAGAAAGCCACTATAATTTCAAAACTAGAGTTTTAGATATTGTTAGAGGTATAGAAAAAGGTAAAGTAATAACATATAGTAAGGTTGCAAAAAGTGCTGGATCATTAGGAGCAGCGCGAGCAGTGGGGACTATTATGAAAAATAATTATGATGTATCAGTACCATGTCATCGAGTAGTCAAAAGTGATGGCAGTGTAGGTGATTATAATAGAGGAAGCACAGAAGAAAAAATAAATATTTTGAAAAAAGAAGGGGTAAAATTTGATTCTAAAAATAGAATAATCTTTTAGGAATAAAAAGTAAAGCTAAACTTTAAATAAAAGAAACTTGTTTTATGGTATAATATAAAAATGAAACATATTATTATACATAAGAATAAAAGTGATTATAATATTTTTTGGTATTTTACAAAATAAAAAATATGTCAAATAAAAATTTTGAAGATTGGAATATGAGAAAAATTAACATAGAAAAAAGTAGAAGATATTTTAATTTTGATCAGCGTGAAATATGGTGGTGTGCTATAGGTGAAAATATAGGCGAAGAAATTTGTGGTAAAAATAATAATTTTGAAAGACCAGTTTTGATACTTAAAAAGTATAGTAAAGAATCCGCTTTTGTCTTGCCATTGGCTTCTAAAATAAAGAGTGGAAGTAATTTTTTTAACATTAATTCAAAAGATAAAGAAAGGTGTATACTTTTACATCAAGGTAGATTTGTAAGTAGGAAAAGATTATTGCGTCGTATGGAGACAGTATCAGAAAATAAATTTGATTTAATTAAAGCTAATTTTGAATTATTATATAAAATCGAATTCCCGCCATATGGCGGGAATTCTCAGGCACCTTACGGTGAAGATATAATTAGTATATCAAATTCAACTACAAAGTCAAGTGATAATGTGGCGGAACCAGCCAAAAGATCATCAAATAGGAAATTTTATTTCGACATAATAAAAAAGAGTAAAGAGGCAACACTTGCGCGTGCTGGTGTGATACACACTCCACATGGCGATATAGAGACTCCAGCATTTATAACTGTGGGTACCAAGGCGACAGTCAAAGCCCTGACTACTGAGCAGATACGCGACCAAGTAGGCGCACAAGCCGTACTCGCCAACACGTATCATTTATATTTGCAGCCAGGGAGTGATATAGTAGCGCGCCATGGTGGCTTTGCCAAAATGATGGGATGGTCTGGCCCATCGATGACTGACTCTGGAGGATTCCAAGTATTCTCACTTGGGCAGGCTATGGGGCGAGGAGTGACCAAGGTAGCGACTAGCGCTCAGATGGCTCTCGAAGCTTCACGCGAATCACAAGAGAAAGACGTGAGTCTAGTAAAAATCACGGAGGACGGAGTAGAATTCAAGTCTATACATGACGGATCCAAGCACTTTTTCTCTCCAGAGAAAAGTATGCAGATACAGCATGATTTAGGAGCTGATATATTTTTTGCATTTGACGAATGCACTTCACCACTTGCGCCATATGAATATCAAATCGAGGCGCTAGAGCGCACCAGTAGATGGGCAGAGCGTAGTCTATCTGAGCATAAGAGGTTAGGAATAAGTAATGTGACAGGTGAGATACAAGCGCTATATGGCGTAGTTCAGGGCGGAGCGTATGCTGATCTACGTGAAAGGTCAGCTCGTGAGCTGGGTGCTATGGACTTTGATGGGTACGGTATAGGGGGTAGTTTTACAAAAGAGGATATGGGCCTCACGGTGAAGTGTGCTACGGAAAATCTACCAGAGGAGAAACCCAGACATCTGCTAGGTATAGGAGAGCCTATAGACTTTTTTGTCGGAGTCGAGTATGGCATAGATACATTTGACTGTGTGACAGCGACTAGGGTGGCGAGAAATGGTGCTATCTATACCCGTGATGGTCGTATCAACATCACTAATGCCAAATACAAAACCGACATGAACTCGGTATGTGAAGACAAAAGCTGCTATACACATGCATATACAAAAGCCTATTTACATCATCTGTTCAAAAGTGAAGAGATATTAGCCGCGACTATTGCCTCAATACACAATTTACATTTCATTACACATCTAGTTATGAATATAAGGAAATCTATTTTAGAAAATAGATTCTTTGAATTTAAATCAGAATTTTGCGACAGATATTATAAAAATCTTGCTAAAATTTAATATTTATGATATAGTATTAAAATACAGTAACTGCTGAGTACATAGCGGGATAGAGTAGAGGTAGCTCGGGAGGCTCATAACCTCCAGGCACTGGTTCGATTCCAGTTCCCGCAACAAGAAATAAAAGAGGGCGCGCCTACGGCGCGCCTCTTTTATTTCGCCTCTATATACCCCAAAGACACGCCACTGGACAATAGTATCTTGTAAGCTTTTTGATGTGAGTGTATCATCATGTTTAGATTTGCATTCTTCTCATTTATTGTAATAGATATTTTGTCATATCCTTTTTCTGTATGACTATCATTTACTTCCATTATGATATTGATCTTATTCACATTATAGCCATACAAATCTTTTATATCACCGAGCGTAGATAGAAACATCCAAAGCTGTGACATACCTACATGTTCTACTCCTATTTTTAATTTTATAGATAGTGATTGGGCGCTCTGTATGTTCACCAAATCTATGGTTTTTACTTGCCAAGATTTTAAATGCACCTGATTAGTGATAGGATACATATTTTGGTCACTATTATTATTTGTTATTCCTTTACTATTAGCTTTGACCTTGAATTGTGTAGTATCGTATCTTATTACTAATGGATTAATATTTATTTTGTGTGATATACGCATGTATGTCTCAGCGACAGAGAAGTTAAACTCGGTTTTATTACTTATATTGCTATTCCAAGCTCCTTCACATTTCAATATTACTTCATTTATTTCTGGTATGAAAGCGAGATAAATATTATTTTTTTCATTTGTATTATCTTTGATTTTACATAAAAATAGATCTTTATAATTTAGACATTTTATGTATATGTCCGCTGTGTTTGTATCGTCACTTAGAGTACTCTGATATATAGCATATAGCTCTATCGCTAATAGCTCATGCTCACTTACTACTGGGACTCCCCTGGTTTCATAACGTGTCCAATTATTTTTCTCATAAAATTCTGTGATAGCTAGAGCATCTTGTAGTATGCTATGTTCAGTATCTATATTCTCTGTGTCTATTTCTGTTATATTTATTATATCTGCATCTATAGTATCTTTTCTACATGCTACATTATAATATATAATTTTATCTATATTATTTTCTGCTGATAATATCCAAGCTTGGCTCTCATTATCTATTTTGTATCGTGATGTATCTTTACTTAAAGTGTCTATTATACCCATAGACACTTTATTATTAAGTGTATTTACGGTTTTTAAATGCTCTATTAATCGTGGTCTCGATATCGAGTTTATATTTTTAATATGATCCAATAGTACTTTTATTTTTTCTTTCTCATTTTTAATATTTTCTATTTCAGGAAAGTGTGGAGTGAGATCTTCTTCTTTTTTATTTTTATTAAGATCTGCATCTATTAGTCTATTTAAAGCAGTACTGCTATTTATTTTTTTAAATAAAGATTTTAAATTTAGTTTTTTCATATTTATTTTTTTATTATATTATACTTTTTTCTTATTATATTGTACCTTCTTTTATTTCTATGCTTTCTTCTCTTCCTGTATTTCGTCTACGTCTTCTGCTATTTCTTTTACGTCCTCAGTTATCTCTTCCATGTCATCTGCTATTTCTTCTACATCGTCGGCTATTTCACCTACATTATGTTCTACGTTGGCTAGTCTGATGGCACTTTGATTGACGCGCATCTGTATGAATATAGCTAGATATATAGCCTCTAATGAGAGTACTGTAGTCAATAGCATTTAAAGCGACTAGTTCTAATTTTTCTATACTTCTTTTCATTTCAAAATATATTATAACATAAATTGTGAGCTATGGCGGTAGCTTTCATGCTTTATAGTATATCATGCTATAATATAAATATGAAATTTATAAGGTCAAAAAAATTAGTATTTGCCAATAATAAGGGAGGTGTAGGTAAAACTACCTTGACATATAATTGTGCTGTACAATTTGCAAATAAGGGTTATAAAGTAGCTATGATAGATCTAGACCCACAATGTAATCTGACTAGACTAGCTTTAGGTGAACTATTCCTTACCAATTTATTTTCTCATCAAGATAAAACTGTGTATAATATGTTGAAGAAAGTAATAGATGGAGGTGGGGATATAGATACATCTGTAAAGATGATTAAGATCGGTGACACTAATAATTTATTTTTATTAAAAGGTGATATTAATTTGTCTTTATATGAAAATTTATTGGTGACTGCATATGGACAAGCTGCTTCTGGTCAGCAGATAGGATACTTTCAAACTAGCGCTATCGATAGATATATGAGAGATGTGGGATTGCGTGACGAGATAGATATATTCGTGATAGATACTTCACCCAGTCTCGGTATATTAAATCAAATTATCATGCTGGGATCTGATTATTTTGTGGTACCCATGTCGCCAGATGCTTTTAGCCTTTTAGGCATAGAAAATCTGGGCACTATGTATGAAAGATGGAAAAATAATTGGAAAGTCACTGGTCGCGCATTATCAGGAGTCGTAGAGACACAGTATGTCCTGGGAGGTGAAGGATTATTTATTGGGTATATAGTCAACTCGTATAATGTATATGCAAAGAAGCCAATTAATGATCATGAGAAATGGATAGATCAAATACCAGAGAAAGTCAAAACATTTTTATCAGAAAAGCATTGTCGTAATGGCTTAGTAGAATCAAGTTATAAGGCGCCACTTCAAAATATACAAGACTATGGTAGACTACCGGCTATGTGCCAAGAACTAGGTACTGCTATTTTTGATGTGAGTCCTGAACAGATAGCTGACAAACAAGTTGGCACCATACAAAATATAGAAAAATCTAGAGAGGAGTTTGATATTTTGTCTGATAATATCTTAAGTATATTGGGAAGGTATTAAAGATCTTATCTATGTCCACATCCTGGCCAGAAACATGGGCCGTGCTAGCGGTGTGAGACTCTCCCAGGCTGTTAAAAGTGTAGAGTTAGACAAAAGTAGCTCTTTCAAATCTCTGGGTACTTGATGTACTACACCACCGATGATGGTTTTGGTCATGCTTAAATAATAACAAATTTATATTTAATTTGTTAGGTGTTTGTACACAAAAAGTTATATGTAGTAAAATAAATAAAAGCATCCCAGTCATAGCTGGGAATTTTAAGTATCAATTATTTTTACAAAACAGACCACATACTGGATGGAAGACGTGCAATTAGGATATGTTCCGATGGTGTTACAGAGCCTTTTGATTTTGGGTAAAGTATGTCTATCCATTCTACAGGGCCACAAAACCAACCATATTCGTCACCAAAGATACGTTTTGGTAGTAATAGAAAAGCTGAGTTATGGACCTTGAGACACATACTGTTGGCAACCCTAGAGATAGAAGTTTGGCTTCTCAAACAGCATATCATGTTGCTCTCCTATTTAGGAAATGTATGACGCCAACTAATAATAGCTTATTTTAAGATCATTGTCCAACACAGATGATATGGACGTTTGTTTGTGCGCAGTCGACGGGACTCGAACCCGCAACCTCCCGCGTGACAGGCGGGTGCTCTAACCAGTTGAGCTACGACTGCATATGGTCACTCTATAGACAATACAACTTTATGCTCTTGTCTGTAGTGCTACTATTATAACATAAATTTGATAATTTTCAATATAGCAAGCTTCGTGTTATAATATTAGTATGAAAAGTATAATTCAATTTCAAATCTCTAAAGGAGAAGAGCAGTATATAGCAGAGTGTGTAGGTTTGCCTATTTTTACTCAAGCTATTACATTAGACGAGCTTGTTAAAAACATTAAAGAGGCTACGGACCTATATTTTGAACATGAAAACCCTATAGATTTTGGCTATATGAAAATACCATCTTTGATGGTTAATTACGAAGTGCCGCAACATGTCTAAATTTAAAAATTTATCAGGGAAAGATCTTGTGAGAATATTTTCTGTTTTTGATTTTGTTGTGTTATCACAAAATGGTAGCCATATAAAACTTAGAAAAGTTAGTATATCTGGTGACAAAGAAACACTTATAATACCAAATCATAAATCTATAGATAAAGGTCTACTTAAAGGTATTTTTAGACAGGCTGCCATATATTTACCCGAAGACAAAATTAGAGATCATTTTTATACAGAGTAATATCGTGCTATATTATATATATGAATACAGTCGAAGCTATACTAATACAAATCAAAAATAACATAACAGGGGAGCTGACAAGATTGTCTAATGGTATTTTAAATGTTGATAATATAAAGGTAAATTTCAACATACCAGAAGCAGATCACGGTGACTATATGACAAATGTAGCTATGATGTACGCGAAAGATTTAAAGATGAAATCTAATGACCTTGCTCTTATTTTTATAAATAAAATAGAAAAGATAGACGGTATAGAAAAAGTGGAGGTGGCGGGGCTAGGGTTTATTAATTTTTATTTACAACCTAATATTATTAGAAATTCTGCATTATGTATAGGCGACATAAAGACAAAATATACAGATAAAAAAGTATTAGTAGAACATACTTCTATTAATTTATTTAAGCCTTTTAGTATAGGACATATTATAAATAATATAGAGGGTGAATTCATAGCAAGATCATTAAGATTTGGCGGGGCCAATGTCAGGACATTATGTTTCCCCTCTGATATATCTATGGGTATAGCCAAAGCTATATATATTATCAAAAAAGATGGAGGTACATTAAATTCTCTAATTCCTGGTTCAGATAAACTAGGTATTATGAAATATTTAGGTAATGCCTATTCTAGAGGTGTTTTAGAATATGATAAGAGTGAAGAGGTTAAAAAAAATGTAAGAGATATTTTAAAAAATCTATATTATTTTAGTGGGCAAGATTATCAAATATATGAAGTATCTAAAAAGTATAATTTAGAATATTTTGAATACTTTTTAAAAAATATTAATTCAGGGTTTGATCTGAAGCCAATATATGAAAGTGAAGCTGGATTACGAGGATCTAGTATTGTGAATGAATATACAGGAAAAGATAGTGTATTCCATAAAAGCGAAGGCGCTATAGTATATACACCAGATGAGAGTAGGAAAGATATACATACTGGAGTTTTTATTAATAGCGAAGGATATCCTACATACGAAGCCAAAGATATAGGTTTGATTGATTTAAAATTTAAAACACAGATAGATGGATATACTCCAGATATATCTATTACAGTTACTGACGCAGAGCAAATGCAACATTTTAAATTAGTGTTAGATGCACATGAAAAGATACTTATTAAAAAAGGATATACAGATATAAATGCAAAATTAGAAACAGAGAAAAATATACATATACCACATGGGCGCATGTTGTTTAAAGGGCAAAAAATGTCTAGTAGATTAGGTGGAGTACCAATGGCAGAAGAAGTCTTGTCGGTAATAATTGAAGAAGTAAAAGAAAAAATGGGTGATAAAGTGGCTCATCTAAATGACCAAGATAGAAATATTTTGGCCAAAGAAATTGGATTGTCTGCTATACGAATAGCAGTATTGCGAGCCAAACCAGGTATCAATATCAATTTTGATCCAGAAGTATCCCTTTCCTTTGATGGTGATTCTGGTCCATATTTAATGTATACACATGCTAGGTGTGCATCATTGATAGACAAAAGTAATATAGCAGTCCAAGAATTGGAGAAAGGATTATTTTTTGATAAAAGCGTTGATAGTATTTTATTAGAAAAGAATTTGATGTATTTTAATTTTATATTAAAAGATAGTATAGAAAATATCGCACCCCAAAAATTAGTTGCCTACCTTTTTACTATTGCTCATGACTTCAATTCATATTATGCTAATACAAAAATATTAACAGATAATGATATAATGACTAAACATAGCGTACAAATAGTATACTGGACTAAAGAAGTACTAAGGCAAGGTCTAAATGTGTTAGGAATAAAAGCGGTAGATATAATGTAAAGCTTTATATTTAAAAGCTATTTTTACAAAAAATATATGACAATACAAGACTTAGAAAACAAATACCCCAAACGCAATCTGTCAGAAGAGGCAGAGGTAGTGAGGGTATCACCATCACCGACTGGCTTTGTACATCTCGGGCTTTTATATATGGCGACTATATGTCAGAGAATAGCAGAGAATAGCAAGGGTGTGTTTATCTTGCGTATAGAAGATACAGACACAGCAAGAGAAGTGTCAGGGGCTAAATGGAGTATAGTAGAGAAGCTATATAAATTTAATATTAAATATAATGAGGGTCTGCTTTTTGATATGCTTGATCTAAACGATAAAAATAGATTGAATCTGGAATGTGTAAAAGGCGATAATGAAAATAGACCAGTAAAGCTGTCTGACGTCGGTGAGTATGGTCCATATGTACAAAGTGAAAGGAAAGATATATATGATGTGTGTATAGATTATCTATTATCTGTAGGTAGAGCTTATAAATGCTATATGACAGTAGAAGAGTTGACTGCCATGCGTGAAGATCAGACAATAAATAAAGTGAGGCCTGGTGTGTATGGAGAGTATGCCAAATGGAGACCTGACACGGCAATGGCGAGAATGGGAGAGAAAGAATATAAGAAATATATAGAAGAAAATAATGAAAATTCGCAATACATAATCAGATTTTTATCTAAAGGTAATGAGCTAAATAAGTTCAAATTTCACGATGAGATACTCGGTGACATGATGGTACCAGAAAATGATGAAGACTTCGTATTGCGTAAAGCAGACGGACTACCTACATATCATCTGGCTCACGTGGTGGATGACCATTTTATGCGTACTACATTTGTACTACGTGGCAATGAATGGTGGGCTTCCCTTGGCAAGCACGTAGAGCTATGGGATGCTTTCGGCTGGACTATACCTAAGTATGGACATTTACAACCTATAAATAAGTCAGAAGCTACAGTAGATGAAAATGGTATGGAGAAATTAACAGTACGTAAACTTTCAAAAAGAAAAGACAAAGAGGCAGATGTACAATTTTTCTTGGATCAAGGCTATATGACTGAGGCAGTGAATGCGTATCTACTACGTATTATGAATCCATCATTTGATGATTGGATGAGTGCCAAAGTCAAAGCTGGTGAAAAAATAAATATAAAAGAATTTCCTTTTAATATAAAAGAGCTATCACGTGGTGGACGAGGACCTCTATTGGATATACCAAAGCTTGATAATATAGCTTCAGAAATATTTTCTTATGTGGATAATATAGATTTAGAAAAAATGGTGAGAGCTTGGGCTATAAATTATGATAGAGTACTCTTTACTGTGCTAGCTGATGATATAGAATACAATCAAAAAGTTTTTGCTATTGAAAGATTACATAAAGATATCACAACTAATACTAATACTAATACTAATACTAATAC
>JAYTYR010000057.1:0-3440 GCA_043742265.1 bacterium
ATAGATACTGGCGAAGCTTTTACCTATAAAGTTATAGTTAAAAATGATAGTGAGCAAAATATACAGAAGGCACAAGTATCTTTTGCTTTCCCAGCTGAGTATAACACTTTGCAATCAAGCGACGTGCTCAATACAAAAAGTGAATGGATAATAGGTAAAATAGAAAAGGGGTCTGAATTTGTGAATACTATAGTAGCCACTCAAATGGGCATCAGCGGTGAAAAGAAGGCCATCAGAATAAAGCTCGAAGACGTAATAGACAATGTGCCAGCTGTAATTAATAACTATGACTATGAGTATAGCCTTATCTATCAGCCACTAAATGTATCAGCAAAGCTAAATGTGGATCACAATAATAGCTCTTATATATACAAAGGACAAAGTGGCATGCTTAATATTTTCTGGGAAAATACTTTGAATGAGGCCATTACTGATTTACACTTTGTGATTATTTATAATTCTACTTCTACAAATATTAACAAGGAGTATTATCCACAGCTTGCCGACATTGCAGCCGGGTCCAACGGCTCCATCAGTATCCCAATCATAGGTGATGGAGATAAAAGTGGTAATATGCGTATCGGTATAGTTGCTTACGGTGACAGATTGCAAGCTTCAATTACCAATAATAAAATAGGCAATGCTGATATACTAGTAAAAGTCAGAGAGTCTATAACTCGTTAACAGCTTTAATCGTTATTATTTTTTGAAAAGTATGATATAATCATGGTATGAAGCAACAAATTTCTACTAATAATATATCCATAACAAACGGCACTATTGTGCGCATTATATTTTGGCTGTGTTTTACTTATGCATTATTTTTAATGCAAGATATTTTGATATCACTTTTTGTCTCTATCGTTGTGGCATCATCTATCAACCCAGTAGCAAAATATTTTAAAAAGTATAAAGTACCTCGCGCCATCACAGTGACATCTATATTTTTATTTGGTATAGCTTTTGTGGTGGCGACAGTGCTACTATTTGTACCGCTTATTGCTGATGATTTGGCTAGATTTATCACCAACTTGCCAGGTATTATAGAAAAGATAAACGTTTTTAATAAAGATTTGGGTCTCAAAGACCTTACTAATTATCTTAATGATATGTCCAAAGATATATCCAAAGGTCAAATATTAACAATACTTAAGAATTTCGTTTTAGGGGCGAACACTTTCGCTCATACGACTGGACTTATAATAAGCAAGATGATTAATCTTGGTATCATATTTGTGCTTTCATTTTATATGGCAATGCAAGAGAATGGAGTGGAGAATTTCCTACGCATCATCACACCAAAGAAGAGGGAAATGTACGTGATAGATTTGTGGACCAGGAGCCAAGGCAAAATCGCTCGTTGGGCGCAGGGCCAACTATTATTAGGATTTATAATTGCTATTATGGTGTATATAGTATTGATGGTACTAAGTATACCTTATGCTTTGTTATTAGCGATGTTGGCCTTCCTCGGTGAGATGATACCTTTAGTCGGTATACCTATAGCGATGACACCAGCTGTGTTGATAGCGTTATCCAGTGGTGGTATAGAGTTGGCGGGTATGGTGGCAATAGTGTATGTGATTATCGCTCAAATAGAGACACACATACTACAGCCACGCATAATGGATCATGTGGTCGGGGTGCCAGCGCTAGTCGTAATAATCGCTATCCTGATAGGAGGTAATTTATTAGGCTTCTGGGGCATACTACTAGCAGTCCCTCTGGCGGCCATCGTAATGGAGATGTTGAGCGATATAGACAAAGAAAAGCACAGAGAAGTAGATATTAATTATTAAAAATCTAGAAAGTTTAACTTTTCTTAATAAGAAAGGCCTCATTGCAGCCCGGAATTCTTTTCCAAGCTGGCCGGTGCAGTCGAAGCACGGGCTCATAAAGTCTTTGCTGGCCCTGCGTGCTGCGAGCCATTCGGACAAGATCTTTGCACCGTTGGCATCAGCCTCTGGAGAGGTATCACGTCCCTTAGCTTGACGGAGTGTCAGCCCACGTGTTATATTGTATCAGAGAGAGCTTTGTCAAGATGCCACTAATAAAACTAGAGAGACTTTTGAGGACTAAGGGTATGTATTATACAGATTTCTATCCTATGGTGGGTAGTTTTAATGGTTTTGACGTGGTTAGAGAGGTTTAGCCTAAGTATGTTATAATGTTTATATGAAAACATTTTACATCACTACGACTCTTCCATATGTAAATGCTGATCCGCATATCGGACATGCAATGGAGTTTATACGTGCTGATGTGATAGCTAGATATAAAAGATCTATAAAAGATACAGATGGTGAGAATTTTTATGATGTATTTTTTAACGTAGGCACAGATGAGCATGGACAAAAGATATATGAAGGCGCTCAAAAAGAAAATCTATCCATTAAAGAGTATGTCGATAAATACTCAGAAAGGTTTAGAGAGTTTTGCAAGATTTTTAATATATCTTATGATGCTTTTATCAGGACTACTGATGACAAGCACATAAAAGCAGCACAAAAGATGTGGAGTATATGCTATGCTAAAGGTGATATATATAAAGCTGCACAAGTTATAAAATATTGTGTGGGCTGTGAGCTAGAAAAAACTGACAGTGAGCTAAACGAAGACGGTAAATGCCCATATCATACAAACAGAGAGCTGTCAGTAAGTGAAGAAGAAAATTATTTCTTTAGATTTTCTAAATATCAAAATGCCTTGATAGATCTTTATAAAAATAGTAATAATGGCAGTGGATTAGTAAAGCCAGACTTTAGGCAAAATGAAATCAGGAAATTCGTCGAGGGAGGACTTCATGACTTTTCTGTATCACGTCTAAAGTCAAAGATGCCATGGGGAGTAGCTTTGCCAGTTGGCTCATGTGATGCTGGGGATGAAGATAAACATGTGATGTATGTATGGTTTGATGCTCTCACATCATACATATCTACTTTGGATTGGGGAGAATATGAAGTAAGACGTGATGGTGACGAAAAAGAAAACATAAGAAATAATCAGCAAAATAATTTTGAAAAGTTTTGGCTACAGATTCCTTTTTCTTTTGGAGATGGGTTAGGGGAGAGGTCTATTATGACAGAAGATAAAAGGCAAGTGGTGCAGTACTGTGGTAAAGATAATAACAAATCTCAGTCAGCTATCTGGCAAGCGATGCTTTTGTCAGCCGACATACCCAACACTACGACGATCAATATCAATGGTCATATCATCAGCGGAGGAGTCAAGATGAGCAAGAGTATAGGCAATGTAATAAATCCCTTTGATGTAATAGAAAAGTACAAAGCTAAAGGCACACCAGATGCAAAGACCGGAGAGATAAAAAGTAGTGGTACAGAATATCCAGAAGAAGTGTTGCGATTTATGATGTGCCATGAGGTGTCGACTTATGATGATAGTGATATCACAGAGGAGAGTATAGAAGCGGCGTATACAGC
>JAYTYR010000058.1:0-1746 GCA_043742265.1 bacterium
GGTATCATGATTACCTATTCGATACACAGGGACTAGAAGTCTTTAGTATCTATAACATTAACACCGTATTTGAGGATGTGGAAAAATGTCAGGCGTGTAGGGGTAGAAAAAAAATATCCGTGTTCGATGAATGCCCTCACTGTGAAGGCATCGGATGTCCTAAATGTGATAAAGGCTTAGTGGGTCGTTCGATAGCTTGCCCAGAATGTAACACCCATAAAACCTTATGGAATAGAAAACATATTTGACAAACTGTGTTTTATAATATATGATACATGTATCAACCAACAAAACAAAGGAGTGTTAAAAATGAAAACTTACATCGTATACAACCCAAAAGGAATCGAAGTAGGCTACCTCAAAGCGGGGAGTCATAATTCAGCAGAGAAAAAAGCTATTGCCAAATATGGGGCAGGCTCATCTGTTTGCTACACAGAAATTTAATTATGCGCTATTTTTATTCTGTTTTAGATAGCCGAAAAGAAAAGTGCCACCCTAAAAGGAACTACAATGACTGCAATTAATTGCACTAAAATAATAGTAACTTCTACCGAGGGATTAAAATGCCCTAGATGTAGGCACTACCATTATTTCATACTAAACTATGACAACCTGTGTGATAGATGCTGTAACACTATATTAGAAGAGCACCCAGAATATAATGAAGAAGTCACTTCTGGTATTATCAATACCTATAAAAAACAAAGTCTAAAATGGAAGATTCCACTATATTTTGTAAAAATAGTTGGGGAAAACCTTAGCTATAGTATTCGTAGGTTTAGTAAAATGGAAGACATTCAACCCCAATTAAATAAAGAAGGTATATTTGATTGGACAATAATCTAAATAAAGGAGTGTAATAATGAAATTAGCAAGTAGCTTGCCCGGAATTCCTGTAAAAGTACCATTTGGTTGGGGTAAAACTCTTTATGGTGGGCCTTTTTACGATGTTGTAGATATTGACGACCCAGCAGTATGCAAAGTTAAAATGGCAGTAGAGATACGGCAATCTTATGACATTAGTATCCCTACCAAAGATTTTAGCACCCCACTGGTACTAGATATGAGACTGGGCATTATTGATGCGTTAGAAGCATTATCAGAAGGAAAAACCCTTTATGTGGGGTGCATGGGTGGCATAGGTAGAACAGGCTTATTTATTGGTATTCTAGCCAAAACGTTGGGAATAAAAAACCCAGTAGAATGGACAAGAGAACATTTTAAATCCCACGCTATTGAAACGGACAAACAAGTGGAGTATGTCAATAAATTTTATGTGGGAGAATTGCAATTAATTGCAAAAAAACTTAGCTTTAAATCTAAATGGCAGTTCTGGAAGTAATACAATAAACTATTTGACAAACCACAAGTTATGTATTAGAATACTTACATAACTTGATTTTCCAAAGGAGTGGGGAATGTATGACATACACAGTGCTACCTTAGCTTATTTTAAAACTAGACCCTTAATGAGTTGTACATCCCACGCGAAGGTACCTACACCGACAATGGTGAATAGAATTAATATCTATATGAAAAATAATAAAAACCAAATGGAAAATATAGAAGAATCAGCTCTAAAGTTTTATTTGCTAAACCATGCTTTTTCTCTACTTTTACAAAAGTATGATGTAGATGAAATCCTGCCAGATAAGGAATTAAAGATAGCCCAGCTCTATCACCAGCACGCTAGTGAAATTACCCAACGCTGTTTATATTATGTGCTGCTCATCATCACACGGGAAT
>JAYTYR010000059.1:0-1360 GCA_043742265.1 bacterium
TGCAAGTCTCCCTGATTCGAATGTGATATTTTTATTTCCTATTTTATAGGTTTTGGTTACGACGACACGGTCGAGAGCAGTCTTATCTTTGAGTCAGACAATCATAAAAAAGAGATGAAAAAATAGAACATAATATTCGCTCGTCTCTCCAAACAAAACCATATAATATGAGCTTGTTCGGATGGGCGAGAGGAATATTTGCGAGGGAATTATAGAGAAAAAATAGGGAAATGCAAAAATATTTGACGTCACAGTATAGGTATGGTACACTCAGGATAATCATTAATTTTATAGCTATGTTTACCTTGCACACAGATATTCATCACTACTTCAGAAATTTTGGAGAAACTCCCAGTCCAAAGGCTGGAGTACAGAAAAATAATGAATCGAGAGTGGCTCTCGAAAAAGATCGACAATTTATGATTTCAGAATTATCTAAAATTCCTTGATCACAGTGATTTACTTTTGTAGAAGATTCAAAGAATGCTCGAGGTGTCGAAGTATTTTATATTGGCACATCATTCCCAGTTGCAAAGATCTCATGGAGTTCAATTTTACCATTGGAGCAATTTCCTACTATCGATGTTCATGGAGTTGATGGAAATCGATTTATCGAAGCTTTTGATGATCCAAAATGAGTTGGAAATTTTTTACAAACAATAAAAGATAGACAAGAGGATAGAAATTTCGTTCTTAATAATCTCAAGAAAGTAGGTGAAAGTAAATGATTTCAATTCCAAAAAAATCCTATAAATCCAAATTATATTGATGTATTTATCGCTTGATATCGTACTCGTTTGGCATCATTCTCATGGGCATCATCACCATTATGAGTACTTCTGGATTTTCCTACTATCAACGTGAAGATATGACAGAATCAGTATGAGGAAGTACTGGAATCAAAAGATGAAGTATCTAAATATCTCGATACACTCAAAAAGCAAGCAAAATTTCTTGGCATTGTTCCATGATCACTCTAGTGTATCAAAGCACAAGAACAAAACACACAAGAACAAAATAAATCTTGATTTTTCAAAAAAAAATATACAATCACTCCATTCGCAGGTATAGCTCAATTGGCTAGAGTACCGCCTTGCCATGGCGGCTGTTGTGGGTTCGAGTCCCATTACCTGCTCCAGAAAACTCAAAATCTCCTGAAATTTCAGGAGATTTTATTATTGTGGGAGACTTTTTGGTGTACTCCTAATTTGAGACTTGCTGGGGTTTCCTTGAGATCGATCATAGAAATAGGGTGAAAAATCGGCTCTTCCGCATTTCCCTTTGGTAAAACTCACTATTACATATACTCAATATAAGACCATTTATGGTCTTATATATTTTTATACTTATTATTATAGTA
>JAYTYR010000060.1:0-4614 GCA_043742265.1 bacterium
TAATAGAACAAAGGTTTGGGTTTTATGTATCGAATAAATTTAGAGATTATCTGTATAAAAATACATTAGATCTACCCATCACATTTCATAATTCTGAACATAGCGGACAATTAATTAGTAAAATAAACAAAGGCGTAAACTCTCTTGAATTGTTTTCTTCAGAAGGCTTTATGCTTTTAAAAAGTTTTTCAAACGCCATTGCAATATTTTTAGCTTTATTTATTTTTAATTATAAATTTGCTATTGCTAGTTTTATAATTTTGTTTGTAACATATTACATAGTTTATGTATTTGAAAGTAAAATAAATCCACTGCGTGATGCTGTAAATAAAAAAGACAATATCTTATCAGAAATAGTATATGATACTGTTTCAAACATTACAACTATAAAAATGTTATCATTATCAAAAATTATAGGAAGATCATTAGAGAAAGAAACAAAAGAGAAATTCAATTTTTTCAAAAAGGATTGTTATCAATGAGATAAAATGGTATATACCATCTCTGATGGGTTCGATGTTAATAGTAGGTGTTCTTGCGTATTATGTGATGTCTCAATATTGGGCAAATGCAATTATAATGTCAGGTACTCTTTTTATATTATATCAATTTTTGACAAGGCTTAAAAGTACGTTATATGATGCTGCTTGGCTTATGAATAATATGCAAGAGAGGCACAGAGATATAATTAATAGTCAGTACCTTTCTGATCATTTCTCCGAAATAGAGCGTCATACAGAAAGGCAAATAAGTCATATAGATAAGCTTGTTTTGAAAGATTTAAATTTCAAATATGTTGTAAATACTGAGAGTAAAGTAGACGATAGTATAAAAGATGAGAAAGTAATTTTTGACTTACATATAAATGAGCTACATTTTGAAAAAGGTAAAAGCTATGCTTTTGTCGGGGAGAGTGGTTGTGGCAAGACTACGACTATGAAGATCTTGGCCGCACTCGTCGAGCTCGAAGGATATTCTCTAGTCGTAAACGCAGAGCGTTTACGACTAGAGAATATCCGCGATACTGTGATGCTCATACCACAAGAGCCAGAATTATTTTCTAATACTATTAGAGAAAACATTACCCTCGGTTTACCATTTACTGAGAGTGAAGTCGACGAAGTTCTAAACATGGTCAATATGAAAGATACTGTAGATGGGTTACCGGAGGGGCGTGAGAGTAAAGTGTTTGAGAAGGGAGTAAATCTAAGTGGTGGACAAAAGCAGCGTCTCGCACTCGCTCGAGGTGTACTTTTTGCAAAAAATAAAGAGATGATACTACTCGACGAGCCTACTAGTAGTGTAGATCAGGAGAATGAAGAGCGTATCTATGAAGCTTTGATAAAAATATCACAAAACAAAATCCTAATCTCAAGTGTGCACAAACGTAATCTATTAAAGTTTTTTGACTATGTGATACATTTCGAAAAGGGGCGTGTGACAGATATTAAGGCTAATAAATAAAAACAGTAAAAATTTAAGAATAGAGCATATTCACCTTTTCTTCATTTGTATTAATTTCAGAAATAACTTTATCTACTCCGTAAATCATAGATAAAGTTAGTATGTCATTAATTTCATACATTTTTTTAGACCCAATTATATGTTTGGAAAATTTAGATATGACCACACTAACTTTTTCTTTTTCTACTTGTTTGCTATATGTAAAATCTTTTTTGTATTCAGTTGCTTGTGCCAAGCTACCGCCCCTATTATTTAAATAGTTAACAAAACCATAATCATTACCAAAATGAAAATTAGCTACATTCATAAATGATATCAAAATTATTTTATAAGATAAATTAATCTGATCCTTTATATAGCACTCTATAATATTTCTATAATCTAGTATTTTGCTTTGTTGTTTTATTATATTAATACCTTCAAAATAATCATTCATGGTTTGCCTAGTTATATTATCATTATCATAAGATATCATCACCCACTTTTTTAAATGATCACTTGAGCTCAAACATACTGGACTTTTTAAAGCTTTTTCTACACCCAGAATATATTTTGATAGGGATTCAATGTGATCCAAGTAACAAAATACAACAGATATATCTCCTCCACATATTTTATCTTCGTATTTTGAAAAATTTGAAAGAGTATCCTTGCAAGAGAGATTAGTGGCGTTAATTATGTTACATAATTTTAATAGGGTTTTATAAGTAAAATCTTTTCTAATTTTATTAGAAGCTTCTGGGATTTCAAAATACTGATCCGTATCATGCATAATAACTCTAAGAATTTCCTGATTATAAAATCTTTTGTTTAATAATCGTAAAGAAGACAGCTGTCTAATGGTTATCATTGGGTGATCATGCTCTGTAGTAGAGACAACATAGGGTATATAACCAAAATATTTTTCAGCTATCTTTTTAATCATAACCTCTCAAATAATCATCTAGACTTGGCATACTTTTATCTGAAAATTCAATATGCTTAGATGGTTCTATTTTTGCTTCTTTGCATAGCATCTCATAGACATCATCGCAACTCATCTCCACACTTTTATAATTTTTACAATATTTATCACCAAAATCACGTACATATTCTTCTTCTCCTTCGATTTCTAAAATATATCCAAAAGGGAATTCATCGATTGTTATTTTTAAATTTTGATAAAAAAATGTCCTTCTCATTCTCTCGTATGAGTCACGCACACTATACCCTAATGAGCTGATAAGCTCGTGGAAAGAACCTTTTAGTCCCCCTATGTCTAGATTTACTTCTTTTTCTTTTTTAATACCATCATCAAAACCAAGTCTTTTTTTATAGGTTATTTCATATGTTTTGTCACCTGTTATTTCGCTTAATTTTGTTCTCACCCGAAAACGAGCATCTTCTTTTTGTAATTCTTTATTCTTGTCATAATTTTCATTTTTTTCATAACCATAATCATTTAACTCAGCCCCCATTTTACTAAAGTCATCAACAAAAACTAGTGCTTCTTTAGAGTTTAATAAATATTTTGATTCTATTTCTATAATGTTTTGACTTGTTGTAATCCCTATATTTTTATTACTTATCAATTCTTTTTTGTGGTCCATTCTCTTTATCTTTGTGTCAAGATAAGTCTCATTAAATGGAGAATATTCTGAAGATAAATTAGTATTTCCCTCGACGATTATACCCAAATCTAAAAGTTTATACGTCTTATCTGGGTTATTAGATATTAAGTTAATAGACTTTATTTTTAGATCTTGTAAAATATCTTTGACAACATTATACTGTCTAAGTTCTGCCGGCAACCCTATGAACTCATTAGCGTCGACTGTATCTAATCCCTTTTCTTGTAACGCATATGTTTTTATTTTATTTATGATGTTGATACCTCTACCTTCTTGGAACAAATATATCAAGACACCATTACCACTATTTTGAATATAGGTCATAGAATTATGTAGCTGTAGTCCACAGTCGCATTTTTCACTGTGAAAAATGTCACCCGTAATACATGAGCTATGTATTCTGACCGGTACATTTCTTTTACCAGATACTTCACCACAAACAAGAACCACATGCGTATCGTATGTCACCCCGCTCTGATAAGCAATTACATCAAAAAAACCATGCTTGGTTGGTAGCTTTGCTTGGCACTCACGCTTATATAGGCTAAAAATATCTCTATGTTCTCTACTTAATTTAGTCACAATTTCACTAAAAATAAGCAACTCATCTACATCACCATTGCACGAGAAAAATAAACTTGAATAATCTTGTAACAATGTAACCATTTGAGTTTGTTCTTCTACATACTCATTAAATCTACTTTCAACCATAGCGGACGAGTCATCTATCCTCCTTATAAGAGGTGAATCGTCAAAATCACAAACTCCTTCATTTTTAGGTCGTATTGTGTCATTATAAAATCTACCACATAAACTACAATAAACTCTTTCTTTGATTCTTTTTATTACAGTATCTTTAGAGCATGCTATGGATATAGTTGCATATAGATCTATTTTTACTTCTTTTAATAAAGAAATAAAATCTTTCATTTCTTGTGGGTGTTTAGGGAACCCATCTATAATAAATTTATTTTTACCTTCCCCCATAACCCGAAGCAGTTCTTTTTTCATTTTGTCTTTAACAAACCCATCAGGGAAACGAAAATCTGCAACGATATTTCTTTCTACTATCATCTTATCATCTTGAGAGCCGTGAGAGCCGTTTAGTATCTGCCTAGATAATCTACCCCAAGATATATAATTCCATCCTAACTTTTCTTCTAAAAGCACAGCTTGAGTTGTTTTACCTGAACCAGGAGGACCAAACAAAACAATTGCTTGATACTCTTTAATTTCTTTCATATATATATATATATATATTGTGAGATTATACCATATAAAATATAAAAAAGAAAGTTAAACCCCCTACATTCAATAAATAATAGCAACATTAGTTATTGCACATAGTAAAGAAGTATTGTTTGCGATAGAATCAAAGATGAGCGATAATGATAGTGGTATCATTTTAAGATGAGGAAAAGTTATTCACCCTTTCAATTACCCCAACAGAGATCTATAATATCCAGATGTATCGTACAGCTCTTTATGTTTACCTTTTGCCACTATTTCGCCACTCTTCATTACAAATATTTTGTCCATA
>JAYTYR010000061.1:0-1319 GCA_043742265.1 bacterium
GTTACCACTAGATTGCTTGCCCAACTACTTTGGTGGCTTCAAGAGCACCAATCGCGGGTTTTAGTAGTGATGACTACCAACAACATTAATAGTCTGCCTAAAGAGCTATATAGAGCAGGTAGAATAGACCAATCTATTAAAATGATTGGTCTAGATAAATCAGAAGCATCCGACTTTGCTTACAAGACAATAGCAAACTTGTTATTATCTTTTGATTATGAACCCACTTCGCTACCTATCTATATAAACCAAGAATTAAATGGAATGTATTCGCAAACTTCGGTCAACTCCCATGCTGCTATAGTTGAACTGGTTTACTACTGTATCAAAAAGCAAAAATTGTTAATTAAAAAGGATTAAAGAAATGGCTGAAGAAAATATACCCTTCGATGATGAAATACCCAACCCTCATGATAAAGACCCCAATGGTGACTTTGACATTAATCAGTCTGAGGATGCAGGAATTCCTGTTAGGCATGTAAGAACAGTTGATGGGGTATCTTCTAGTAAAACGTATGCAGTTCTATCCTCCAATGGAGCTGACCGACTTTGTATTCGGTGGCTATACTTTAAACAAGTTCCTGAGCGTAATAGAAATGGTACTCTTACAGAAGGTGGGTTCTCTACTCTAGCGGCTTGTTTTAAAGTGCATGTTGAAAAAGACCACCGCACTCGTACTGAAATATCACCACGTTCATTTTCTAAGTTTGGACTCCCTGATGTTTTTTGGTACAAACATGATAGATACACAGGAATTGTTGAAATACCATTTTGCTATATGCCGTCTAACCCAATTAGGATGAAATTAGGCTTTGATAATGCTAACTTGCCAGGATTGCTGTGGGCGTTAGTCTGTCAACCATCTTTAGACCTTGGTGGTGAAATTGAAAGCGACAAACGAAGCTTTGCTAAGTGGGTGTACGCCCAAATTGGCAACACTGCATCTAACTTTAATGATTTGGAAGATAAAAGTGAAATCCCCCTTCGAGGCTACCCTGTTATCAGAGCGTTTTGGGAAGACTTGTCCTATATCATGGATGATGTGCCTAATGTGCAATTTAATGAAAATGATTTTAAAAATTTCATGGGTAGTACCGATGATACCTCTAGTGATGCACCAAACCCTGATGATGAAGAAGGTGAGAGTGATTAAATTATTTGACAATCAATAGCAACCCACTTAAGATAATAATTCAATACTAAAGGAGTAATACGATGGCAAAAAAAATCACTAAACCAGCACCTGAGACACCACCCCCCGAAGATGATGTAAAATCAGAAAAAAACTATTCACCTCTTCAATTATTTAATTTACTTTC
>JAYTYR010000062.1:0-1391 GCA_043742265.1 bacterium
CATACATAATAAATATATGAAGATGAAAATATCACTATCACAAGAGCCAATAATTTATTTATTTTAAAATCGATCAAAAGCTTTATCATCTATACATTAGAGCACTCTTTATCTAATATCTCTTAACAAGTTTTCCAAGAAAATCTTTTCTTTCCTATATACTTCTTTTATGACATCATTCCCTATTAACGCAAATTCATCACATTCCATTATCATCATCCTTAAAAGGATTTTCCTTGTTTCATCTGTTTTTAAAGCTTCATTATTATCCGCTACCCAAAGTTTTGTAAGTCTAAACAATGTGTCTCTGTCTACTCCCATTACAAACTGTGCTATACCGTTCAACTCACCTTTATACTTACCTCCGGGGGACTCAAAGTATTTCAAACGGCCTAGATACCCCTTAGTAATTCTACTCTTTAGGGCTTCTATCTTTTTACCAAAAGATACACCGCCTAAAGTGACATCTATACCCACACCAGTATAAGTATAATCATAATCATCATGTCTTTGTTCTAATATCAAATCAGTACCATTGAATAAATCATCGTATATAGAGGGAAGTATGGCACCAACCCTGTCACCAAACCATCTGCTATTTTTAATAAGGTCATACATCATTGCCTCTAATATCTCAGCTTGTATTATCGCTTCAGCCATACCTTCTTGTTGATGCCCTATATTTATTTTTGTTATTTTATCAATAACAGCTAATCTATCATTTCCCAAATCCCTATCTCTAGAAAAAGAATTCATATCTATTCTTTTTCCTCTTGTTATACTTTTACATTTTTCAAAAGCTTTCTGATATACAGGATGCATAAGATTTAAAACTTTTTTATCTACATGATGCAATGTATCAAAGTCACCACCAAAGCTCATCTGCCTATTGGGTGTTTGTGGTGAGGGGAGGGTAAATCTTGGTTGCATATATTATTTATATCGTATCTTTATTTATCTTCTAATATATGTTATTATAACACAATCCAACAAAGTCGTCTTGTTTTTAGACATAAAAAGTCTAAATTAAAATAAACAGATGTCGTATTTGTCCCTGTAGTTCAATGGATAGAACGAGAGCCTTCTAAGCTCTAGATCTAGGTCCGATTCCTAGCAGGGACACCATATCGTGCTAGTGCGATAGAGCTATAGATGGTTTATAAAAGAGGGCGATATTGAAAAAGTTAAGATTACAAAAATTAGTAATGCGGGACTGATTTCTCTATCATACGACGACTTCATATCTGTGAAGAGCTTTGAAACAAAACAACAATTCTTTTTATTTCACTCTGCATACTCTCCTGAACTCACTCATATCGTCCTGAGTAAGCTTGAGACTTTTGCCTTGATTTATATAATACATGATAGCATTTTTATCTTTGACATGATCA
>JAYTYR010000063.1:0-1688 GCA_043742265.1 bacterium
CTAGTAAAAGTAACTCGGTCAAAGAAAGAAGACGGGACACAAGCTCCGAATGATTATTTATTACTAGATAAAAGTATGTGGGAAGATAAGCCGACAGACTGTGAGACTAGCGGAAGCCGACAGACTCACAGTCCAAAGCCGACAGACTCCCAGGACGAAAGCCGACAGACTGTGGTACTACATAACAATACCCATATTAACAATACCCATATAACAAAACCCACTGATTTGTTTTCTTTTGATGAATTTTGGAATGAATACCCAAGAAGAAGAGTTGATAAAGATAAATGTAGAATAAAGTTTGAAAAGTTACCAGAAGAAACTAGAAAGCTAATTATCGAGGATGTAAAAAATAGAAAGATAAATGATAATAAATGGATTAAAGATAATATGGCGTATGTGCCACAAACATCAACATATCTTAATAATAAAAAATGGGTAGATGATTATGAAAAAGTAAATAAAATTATAAGCCACGATTTTAGGACAAAATAAATAATATGAAGACAATCAAAATAAAGGGAGAGCAGAAAGGATTTGTGGTGGATGATGCAACAGGTAGCAGGATAGTAGAATTAAAAACATCAGGGTCTAATGATTGGGTAAACTTAAATGGCGTGAGTGTAAATATTAGCGATGTGAGATTAGTCCTAGATGGGGTAGACGAGGATAATCGCGCAAAATTAAAAGATAAAGAAAATGAGGATAGGAAAGAAGTAAATAATGATGATTACAAAGAGTCACAGCAGGAGTTTAGAAATCTAGTGATAGCACAATTAAAAATGTCTCAAGTAGAAAAAGTAAAGTATAATTTTATTATAGCTGGGTGTTATTGTAAGGCTATAACAAATTTAGAAATAAAAACTTGGGCAGATAAGAATTTAGATCTAGGGAATAATCTCAAAAAGATTATTATCGACGAATTATCATTGGGTGCAGAGTTGATAGTATCACCGCTTAAATATAGAAATTTATTTATGAGAGACGATAGAATAAATAAGATATTTTCAGGGGAGTATCTAGGTAGAGGTGCGATGCTAGGCGTAGCAGAAAGAGTAATGGCAGCTACTTATGGCGAGATTAAGGATATAAAGAAATATGGCAGTAGGATATCATAACTGGGGATAACTAACTTGTATTATTCCGTGGATAGGATATAATATAGTTATAGGAAACTATAAACATATGAAAAAATACATAATCAATAACAATGAATTTATATTTAACGGTGAAGCTAAAGGATCTCAGCCGAGGTATACGCTAAATGGGAAAAGACTAACAGGTGTAACTACTGCTTTAAGTGTTTTGAATAAACCAGCATTGCTAGGTTGGGCAGCAAGAGAAGCTTATAGCGACTGTATCGGTAAAGATGAAGCGTATATAAAAACTTGTATAAAAGATAAGAATTATGCTCATACAAGGAAATCCGACAAAGCCAAGGAAATAGGCACAGACACGCATGCAATCTTTGAGGCGTGGGTTATATCGAAAATAAATAACACGGAGTATGGCGGTGCCAAAATTCCAGCCACAGAGGAAGCTATAGCGTGGACAGAGAGAGAAAATATCAAATGGCTAGCAACAGAGCAATCAGTGGTATCGTTTAAGTATGGGTATGCAGGCACATTTGATGCCCTAGTAGAAATAAATGGAGAGATGTGGGTGGTGGATTTAAAAACATCTAGGGG
>JAYTYR010000064.1:0-1185 GCA_043742265.1 bacterium
TTTAGCATACTTATCTGTCATTACAATAGGTAGAGAAACAGTAACTACTTCCTTACTTTTAGTACTTGTCCTAATACTATGCTGCTCTCCTTGTTGATAATCAGCCCTTCGGTTGATAAATAACACGTTGACTACCGCAGGAAGTTCAACTTCTTGTTGTCTAATTAGATTAAAAAAATCGGATTTAGCCATTACATATCCACCAGTTCTTCAAAAGGAATATTCACCACACTTATACCTGCCCTGTTTACAAATTTAATTTTGTTAGCAGACTCCACTATATCAAAGCCAAATCCTGATGCAAGAGGTATTATGGCATTTCTTACTTCTACAGTGTCAGTCACAATATACCCATCCACGGGATTAGTAACTAAAGATACGTCTATTTGAGCAGAGGGTAGCCCCGCTTTATTACATAACGTGTTTAATATACTAGCTAAAGGGATTGAAGTCGCCACAGTCGCTGATGAAGTAGATGCTTCTACCGAGATACTGGGAATTCTGTTACCATACTGCTGTAATTCAAAATGGTCAAATACCACATAAACTAATCCACGATAAGCAGGCACATTCCCAACTCCCAGGTATGTTTGCAACAAGCCGTCAGGTGTTTGAGTTTCTGACCCTGTGTACACCCTAATACCTGGGGGTAGGGATGTCACACTTTTATTATAAATAAGAAAAGTATTTGCCCATATTTTAGTAATACCCATTATGGGTCCTTCACAGATACCTACTGCAAAATTAGCCGCGTAAGTATAAGTAGTACCATTATCATTACTATGGGCAGTCTCAATCAAGTCTGATGCCCAAATTACGTTCCCAGCAAGTCTGGCAGAGCCAAATACTATAGGTATACTCCTAGCATACTCTGAACTTTGTATTTTTAAGTCATTGATGCGTGGACCTTTTGTTTTAGGACCTTTTTTTGGGGAAACTATATTTCCAATAGTAGACCCAATGGCATATCCTAAAGCAGGTTGACCAAATAACGCCCCTATCCCTGCCCCTACTGCCCCAAGTATGATACTAGCCACTAGAAACCACCAATTCTTTAAAAGGAATAGTTACAACACTATTGGCGTTCTGTCTTTTTTTAAAAATAACTTTATCTTGAGATTCAACTGCCCCAAAAAATAAACCTTTTTGTAATATTTGAATGGCATCCGCAGCTGGTTGTGGTTG
>JAYTYR010000065.1:0-1974 GCA_043742265.1 bacterium
TATGTTAATGCTAGGACTAAAACTAGGTTTTTCAGCATTACCATTCCAAGACCATATAGCATTTAGGTGATTAGGTTTACTAACACTAATTTGATGTAGACTTTGGCATCCGTTACAGTAGTGAACTAAGCATAGTCCATCAATATTTAATTCATTACTAGACCTAGCGAGAGTATTACTTAATCGTAGCACTTGCACAGCTTTTTAATACTGCTTTAGCAAGCCTTTGCCAATCTTTACGCTGCTCTATTTCTACTAAAGCAGCAGTAACTTTAGTATCAATGTTATCATTTTTGACTATTTTACTAAGAGCATAATCAGGCTCAACAGGAATATCTTCTTCCTTAATACATTGAACTGGGACCGCAGTTTTTACAACAGTGGGTGTATAGATGGATTTAATAAGAGGGGATGCACACCCCACTAGACTAAATATTAAGCTAAGTGCAATTAACTGCAATTTCATTTAACCACCTCTTTCTCACGTTGGTCTAAATAGGCATCTAACCTAACACCTAAAGAACTACATGGGTTTGATTTATTATTCGGTAGATTAAAAATTTCACTATATGCTGTTTTGTATTTTTCGTTTTCTTTTTTAGCTAATATAAGGTCAGCATAAGTTTTCTTCTGGGTATTAGCTATATTTTCTAACAAGTTAGTAAGAGCTTGATTTTGGGCATCAGCTACTGTTTTAAATTGAGTGTTGGTACTAGTTAAAGTACTATTTTCAGAAGCTAAGTTGGCATTAGAAGTCTGAAGGTCACTAATCTGCCTATCTCTGTCTGATACTTCGGATTTATAAATAGTCACCATAATAATATGGTAGGTGGCCCCAGCCGCTATTGCCACCAGTAGCCCAATAACAAGGTACTTAGAAAAGAAAGCTTTTATAGCTAGCAGGTCAAACATAACTATTCTCCTTCATTTTTTACTATAGGTACTGGCGTTGTGGATTTAACTACAGTCGAGGTACTAGTAGTGGATATAATCCCTGCCCTTTGTAAAACAACCGCTTTAGCAATTTCAGAACCAGACACTACTGCCATATAAGTTAGTAACAGTTCCCAGTTTATACCAATAGCATTAACAATAACAATATAAGTGGCTACACCAAAAGCAATTTGTCTCCATATTTTAGAGGTAGATACAGTGCCATCTTTATCAGTAATGATATTAGCAAGGTTCATAACCCCGCCTTATAAGTAGTTGGTTTACCTTTAGTAAACACAGCAGTTAAAACTTCACCTCGTAATCTAGGGTCAAAACTGATATGCACCCATGTGCCTTCTTGAATCATCTGGTCAAATTTAATACCCGAATTAACTAAGCATTTGATTATTTCTAGGGGGGTGCCGAAATCAGGGCACTGAAAGTCAACCGCCCAGCCTTTTATATGTCCTGAAGTAGACACACTACCAATAGCATTATTTAAACGAAGCACTCGGAGCCAGCTAGTTATTCTAATAGGCTTCCCAAGAATAGTACGAACAATCTCCATCTTAGAGGCAGTATCTGTCATTATTCCAAGAATATAAGCTGTAGGTTCATTTTTAATAGATTGGCGAATAGCCGTTTCTGAAAATACAGCCTCTTCTAAGGTAAAGTGGGGAGATAGATATGTCATTTAAGTTTTCGTCTTTCTGGTGGGTAAGTACCATCCCGATGCTTTTGTTGACTCAATTCGTACATAGCTTTATTAGCAGACTGTTGTAACTCAATATTCTGATTTCTAAGGGATTCAACAATTAGAATCATATCAACTAGTTTTTTATCCAAAACAATATTTTGTGCTACTATTCGGTCTAATTCTGTACGTAATAGCATTACTACTTGGTTTTCACCTTCTTGTTTGTTAAGGTCGGTAGTTCCTGCCGCCCATATACGGAGTAGTTTTTGACAAGCTAGCCCAAGGGATACAGCCCCCAGTGCAATAGAACCTGCCCATGTGATAGCATCACTTGCTGGAAGTAG
>JAYTYR010000066.1:0-5292 GCA_043742265.1 bacterium
TTTTATTTTCCTGTCAAAAATTACTTTTAAATACTTCTCAATATCATCATAAAATATATCATCATTATAAGACATGCTATTAAAAAGTACATTATTGTCATAGTCGACCTTAAAATATAGCTTTTTATAAGTAAGTCCTTCAAATATTTTAGCAATGGCAGAAGTGTTGAAATCTTCTATATTTTTATATTCTGATTTTAATTTGCTTTGTATAAAGCTGTCCATTTGCTTTCTGTAAATATTAATATAATTATTATTATCATTATTATTATCATTATTATCATCTACTTTGTGATCAAAATAATAATAATCCATATAATTAAAAGATTCTGGGAAATTATTTGGTTCTATTTTTGTCCAAGCATAAAAAGACTCAACAGCCGTCGATAGATAGTATTGCAAGAAATCAATTTTAATATTAAATTTGTATAAATCCATCACAGTCTTGATATAAAGAGCGAGTAATAGTGGATGTGTGAAAATAACTTTTAAATTTTGCTCAACTTTATGACTCCAAAAATCTATCAAATCTAAATTACCCTGAAGTACAGAGGCTCTTAGTGAATTTAATTCTATATATTTATGCTCTATTACCTTCTCTCTGCTGTCAGAATCCGTGCACTTATCTGTGTATTCATTTGAATATTTTAAAATAGATTGACTTATAACTTTTATATATTTGACCAAACTTAATCTTAATTCTTCGTTATCTATCTCAAGTATTTTAAAATGATACAAAATATAATTTAAACAATAAAACATAAAAGATTGGCGTGCAAAATCTTTATCTTTTTTATTATTGTTCAAGTTTATATGGACGCTAATTTCTCCATTATCAAGATTTATATACTTAAATATTTCTTCTATTATATCTAATATACATATTTTTATGCTATTTTCATCTTTCATTTAATTTTTAATTCATCACATTATATATCTGTCATGGCTGATTTAGCTATTTCCCATCTACCTTTATCAGTTTTTAGATACTTTGACATGGTATTAAAATTAAATTTAATCGCTTCAGAATATTTTAATCTCTCTGACATGCTGGCTTTTGCGTTATTTATTTTTTGTAAATACTCTGCTGTGGTGGAGGCAGTTTCAAAAGCTGGATGTTCTAAATGGTATAAATAATAAGCGTCCATATATACACCCGTCCACGCATAAGAATATAGATCTTTTGTTTTTAAATCTTTATAAATTTTATACTGATTTTCTATTCTGATTGCCGTATCTATGCCCTGTACAGAAGCATCATGTAGCGCTACCAAGGCTAACATCTTGTAAAGTGCTGGGGCTAATATAAGCTTAGAATTTGAAGAAGTAAACATGCTCATATTTGTGCGATCCATAGCATCCAGATCAGATTTGATATATTTTTTATATTTATTTGCTTCTTCTTTGGTTATCATATTTTTAAAATTTATGATATACTCTGAGCTTATCTTTAATCTGGTAGCTAGAAAAATCTTATCATTTATTATTTCTGGAGAAGTCGGTATATAGGCTATTTTTAAAACTTGGTCTATGTCATCTTTATGCCATTTTCTTATCTCTTTTATACTTGTAACGTTGTCTGGTACTACACGCATCAAATTACTATATATATATATCCAGCCATATACAGCTAAATCTCTTTTATAAGTTTGCTCTGCTATGGTACTACTTGCATTTTTCTTATTACTGTAATCAAATAGATTTTTGTATTTATCTAGAAGCTTAACCTTATATTGTGCATTAAAAGTGTCGTCGTACCCCGATATCTCCATATCGTATAGCAGCTGCCCTTCTATATCTTTTCTTTTAAACAAATCAGATACAATACTCATCTGATACACAGTGTCACCATCTGCTATTTTTGTTTGGCTTGTATCATCAGATTTTGCATTAGTAGATCTATGTGTATCTATATATAGATTTGACCAATACCCAATAAGCACAATAAAAACCAAAGATAAAAACGCATAGGTGACAAATTGTTTATTTAATATCATATTGTTTATATTTATAATTACATTATAGCATGAATACTATCAACTAATAATATTTAAGCGAGACTTTATCCACAAATAACTTACTATTAGTTATTGAATGTAGGGTCTGGCGGTTGTACCTAATCGTATTAAATGATATTATGGTATGTATGAAAAAGGTATTTTTAATAATAATATTTATTATTTTATTTGTAACAGTCATTACTTTTCTCTCTTTATTTTTTACAAATAAAAACTCAATACTGACTCGTATCGGTCATGAGACTTTTGGTGGTTGCTGTTACAATTTAACCATTGCCAAGTGGGCTTATACTGAATTGTCAAAAACTAATACTGTAAAATACAGTATTAGTGATGATAAAGAATCTAATAATGATAAAAAATATAATTCTAAATTTAAAAGTCCTAAATGGGCTAATCATCAGCTGGCTCGTATATACTTCGTACAAGGCGACTATAACACTGCTCTACTTTATATAGACCGTGAAATAGAGCTTTACCCTGATAATCTAAATGCTTATTATATCAAAGGTCTCATATATGGATTTATGAATAACAATCATGAGGCGATAGAAGTTTTTAAATATTATACCTCCAAAACCAATACTTGGGCAGGACATAATGATCTGGCTTGGTTACAATTCAAAATTGGTGACTATAATGCTGCTCTCGCCACCATAGACAAAGTCAAAGATATATATGTTGACAATGTATGGATATTAAATAGTAGAGCTATTATACTTTATAATTTACATCGTATAGAAGAGGCTAAAAAGGCTATAAACAAGGCTAAAATAGAGGTAGGTAAAATGACGCCCGAGCGCTGGGGGGCGTCATACCCCGGTAACGATCCAGCTATATATGGAGAAGGCCTAGAGAAAATGAAACAATCAGTAGAAGACAATTACAAACTTATTTATCAATAAATTAGAAAAGTAAAAACCTTTTAATACATAAAATAAGCTTTTACATAACCCACAAATTAAAATTACCTGTGTATAAGTTGCTACAACTGTGACGTATAATGTGCGATAATAAATATATGAAATTTATACACACAATAGTCAAAAGCTCAAGCAAGTATTTGAGACAATCTAAATTATCCACGCTACTAATTGTCCCTACTCTATTCGTGGCATTATTTATCTCTGTATTAGCTATTCGATATCATGCGACCACGGTCGCCTCTCATGCTGAGCTGTCATATCTAGAGCATTCACCACGTGGACCAAAGGGGGGGTCCGTCATGCCTGCATCTTGTGACTCCGTAGCCCCAGCAGACTGGGCCCACTCTACCTGTGCCTGCACTCCAGGCCAAACCACAACAGCCTCATGTGCCGTCACGGGAGGCACCGGTACTGTCACTGCCACTTGTGTAAACAGTGCTGGTAGCTATGTATGGCAATCAAGCGCCTGCACTGAGCCTATTACATGTAATGCTGGCTATACCCTTGTCAATGATTATTATGGTACATATTGCAAAGTTAGCTGTTATGGTAATTACATTATGACAAATGTAATGACCTTAAGGCAGACGGGGTGTAGTCAATGGTGTAGCAGTGCTGGCTGTAGCCTTAATAGCAGAGATCCTGTATCCAAATTTGCCGACCTGATAAGTATAGAAAAAGCTGCTGCTCTTGCTATGGTCTGTGTCGATCCAATATATGAAAGTGTGCCCTTAGCTACCTGTACTGCTTGTCCTAGTGGCACTACAGCTAACTCTAGCCATACTGCATGTGCGGCTCCTTCGGTGCCTTCTGTTAATATTAATTTGGGTAATTAATATGTGGAGCAATAGTTGGCAACATCTACTTAGGCTTTCTGTCGCTATCTATTTCATAATACCCAATGCTTACAAGCTATATCAGTATACTGCTGCGGTCAAAGCAGGTGGTGATAAAGTTAATCATTTAGTGTTTAATACTATATTTGCTTGTGCTGATACTTATATGCCTTCTGACATAGCCTACACGCTTTGGTATGGGCTATTTGTCATGTTGGGTCTACTCATACTATTCACACCGAATCCTCTGGTATTCCTCTCTATGGCATTTATGATATTACTCGGTGAGCTGTATATTAATTATGGTAACAATATCTATGGCGCTGCCTCCATACTCACTATTATACTCATACTAGTGACATTAGCTCTCATTATATTTTATGGGAGGAGCAGGAGATACTAAACAAAGCGCGCCGTAGGCGCGCTTTGTTGTATTTAAATTTTCTTTACATTCGATGCATCTATCGGTCTGGCGACCATAGTGAGACTTACTTTACCGGTACGAGGATCTTTCTTTTTCTTGGGTGAGACATTGATACCATCTATTATTACTCTGTTCTCTTCGCGTAATAGAGTGGATACTACACCCTCCTGACCTTTGTTATTACCTGTTATTATTTTTACTTTATCTCCTTTTTTGATTTTCATATAGTTTAAATTATTTCTGGCGCTAGTGAAGCTATTTTCTTGTACCCTGCTATACCAGTGTCGCCAATCTCTTTGGGTATAGGACCAAACACACGTCCGGCTTTGGGCTCTAGCTTCTTAGGATCTACCAGTACTACGGCGTTATCATCAAAAGATATATAGGATCCATCTTCACGTCTCCAAGGCTGTACTTGACGTACTACTAGACCATAAACTATATCCTTTTTCTTGGTAGGCTTTCTTGGCTCTGCCACCTTTACAGATAGCACCACTAGGTCTCCTATACGGGCGTATCGCCTTTTACTACCTTTTAGTACTTTGAATACACGGCCCATTTTAGCTCCGCTATTATCTGTTACTTTTACATTTGTACCTGCTTGTATCATATATTTATTAATTATTATTTGCTATTCCCATCATATTAATCTACGACGACGAAAGATTTATCTTTGGATATCGGTCTAGTCTCCTCTATCGTCACTTTGTCACCAATTTTACGAATGTTGTTCTCGTCATGAGCTTTAAACTTTTTGTCTACAGTATAAAATTTACCATATTTGGGATGTTTGATATATCTAGTCACATTGACTACTATGGTTTTATCCATCTTGTCACTGGTGACTATTCCTTCTAGTCTCTTTTTATTTACTTTTTTGTCTTGTAATGTTTTCATATATTTTACTTGTGCTTCGTAGCCTTGGCATAGAAGTATTGTTAATCTCTGGCGACTATTCTAGTTTTTACTGGTAATTTGCAGCCTGCTTTCCTCAGTGACTCGCGAGCTACCTCCTCTGATACTCCATCAATTTCAAAAAGTATGCGCCCTGGACGTACGTCAAAGCAGAAGCCTTCTGGATTGCCCTT
>JAYTYR010000067.1:0-5903 GCA_043742265.1 bacterium
TTTACAAGCTCATCTTTTAGGGCTTGGGATACAGGTAAATTTAATGTTATCTTTTCTATAAAAATAGACTTGTAATCTTTATTTTTTGGCTCTGCACTCTCAGGATATACGACCGGCACGTCCTTTAAAACTGTCACCCTCGCTTTTACTCTCTCTCTTACAAAAGGACTCCCTCTACCCTCATCCGCACTTAGAGCATCTGGCCTGTAATAATCTGACCTGCTTATTTTATTTTCTTTAAAAATATGTTCAAGTTCTGTAGGAGTAAAGACTTTTTCTTCTTCTGCATTTAATTTTTTTTCTACTAGGCCATTAGGTGTATCGTATTTATCTGCTGTATTGGCTGCGGCAAAAGAATGAGTAGCGACCAAAGCTACTCCCACACCGAAAGCTCGCAAAAATCCCCTCCTGCCCATCACAATTTTATTTATAGAGGGCTCTGTGCTATCTACTGCCGGCACGCCCCAATCACCAAGGCCATTTTCTGTACTGTATGTATTTTTAGTAACTGCACTTGTATTAAATGTTTCCATATTACCTTATTATTTGTTTGGACTCACAGCCTATGACTAGGCCCTTGATAGTGCGACACACTGGCTCGGCAGTGAGGCAGACACGGTGATTTTTCACATCCCACATATCGGTACCGCGTATATAACATACACCATGTACACTATTGATCGCTGGCATCAATACTTGATTACCATCATCATCTAGCGCACTAGAGCGTATCACTTTGCCATTGGCGTCCACTACTGGCTCTGGTAATACAGTTAATCTTTTGTTGTATGAGACTGTAGGTATAGCCCCAGCAGCATAAATCTGATAGTTGCCAGTATAAAACTGATCTACTGCCATGAGTAGCCCTGCTATACCGAGTGATAATAGCACATTATGTAATGCATGACGCGGATGTGTGAGATGTCTGTGTAGATGATCTATAAAGAGTAGCATATAGGTATTACATACATTATACATTAAATCTGACTATAATAGTAAATCGACTTGTACTATATGTGGAAAAGTCTACTCTATATCATTATCCTTATTTCACCATAGCCTCAAACAGGACGGGTATTAACCATTAAAACAGGCTGTACGCAAACACTAATGCGACTTTTTTAAGGTCAAACTATAATACACAGTGATGAGCGAGGTAAACACTATAGCCTGTACTATACCCACGATGAGACCCATACCCATCCACACCACAGGCAATAGTATAGCAAAAGATCCCATGATGATAATAGTAAGTATCTCATGAGCAAACATATTACCAAATAGTCTCAGTGATAATGATATCACTTTTGCTGCCTCACCGACTATCTCTATCAGGCCCACCATAAAGTGTATAAGGCCAGTACCTAATAAACTTAATCTTTTATTAAAAGTTTTGTTCTCTTCTTTTTTATTACTTTTTGATTTTGTAAAAGCTGAAATTATGTCGTCAACTTGTATAAAATGAGATAGGTGTGACCACAGTCCCTTGTTCCTAATACCAATAAACTGCACAGACACCACTGCTGCTAGGGCTAGACCAAAAGTAGTATTAAAGTCTGCAGTCCCACCACGAAATAGTGGGGTGTTTTGATAAGTAAAAGACGATAGTCCTGGCATCATCGGTAGTAAATTAGAAATTAAAATATAAACAAATATAGACCCCGCTACTGGGATGATTTTCGTCGCATGATCTTTGTCCCCTACTATCTGAGTGAGCAGTCCCAGCAATGACTCATATGTCATCTCACATAGATGCTGAAAATAAGTCGGTATCATTTTAAATCGTCTAGCATATATAGCGAGTACGATAAATAGTCCGATAACAAGAAACGTAAACATCGTACTATTAGCAACGGTGAGTGGACCCACGCGGAATAGCTCGTCGGCCTGTATGCTCGGCACCTCCTCTATCGCTTGCCAGAAATGATTATTGTTTTGCATAATCAATACATACTAACATAAAAACAAGTAAACTAAAACTTCTTTCTATACAGCCACATCAGTACAGCTCCGTGGGCAATCGTGAACAATATCACCCAAGCTTTATAATCTATCCATTGATGAGGTGAATGCCTGCGTACTATTTCATTACTAATAGCCAAAGTAGCAAAATGTATTATCCAATTCCAAGTAATGATTATCCAATCATGATGATTTAAATTTATAAAAACATGTCCAAAAAGCTTTTTTAAAATTGTATCATTAAAACTATTTTCTTTTTTGTTTATATTTTCTTCTATTTTTTCTTTTTTTATAATATCTCCATTAATAAGCAAAGACATAAACAAAACTATAGAAAGTATGCCATCATAAAAAGTGTCACGCATCTGTATATACCTAGGGTCATTACTGTGTAGTGTAAGTATGCCAAATAGCATAGTGAGTAACGCGATAAATATAGCTAGCGCCGGCACTCTTTTGTCTTTGATATGGCTGATCACTATTGATAATATAGTTGATAAAATAATGACTATAGTCCCAGCCGCAAATCCTCGCTTGTCATAGACAGCAATAAAAAGGATAATAGGTAAGAAATCAATCAATGTAGTATATAGGACTTTTTTAAACATATGATGTGTGTTATAATAATACCATATGGAAAATAAAACTCATAACAAGCTAAGCCAACCCTCAGCCATACTGATAGGATCAGTGATTATCAGTGTATCTATTGTAATAGGACTCACACTAAGTGGTAGCCGTGGTAACGCGATGATAGACCCAGATAAAATATTCCAAGGGCGAGCCTTTGCTAGCAATGAGATGCTGATGGGCAAGGCCTCTGACGATGTCATATTCCTAGAGTATTCTGATACTGAGTGCCCATTTTGTAAAATGTTTAACAATGATGTAACATTAAAGATCAAAGAAAATTATAAAGGCAAGATCGGCTTTGCATATAGGAAATATCCCTTGCCTATGCACCCTCAGGCCACTACTCAGTCATTGGCTGCTTTCTGTGCTCGTGACCAAGGTGGGGTCGAGATGTATGAGAGATATAATCAAGAGACCTTTGCTAGGACTAAAAGTAATAATGGTATGGCTGATGGTGAGACGATACGTATAGCTAATGATTTAAAGCTAGACATGAATAAATTTAATACTTGCGTAAATGCATCTAGCACTAAATCTATACTGGCGGCTGATATAGCTGATGGTGTAAGTGCTGGAGTAGAAGGGACGCCATATAGTATGGTGCTGATAAAGCGTGGCAGTGACTATCAAATACTAGCCCGTATCAATGGTGCCAGAGACTATGCTTATGTATCGCGTGCTATAGACCAAGCAATTAAATATAAATAAAAAATACATTTTTAATTATTAATTTAATAATTCCTTGACCATATAAGTACACTCTAAATGATAGCCACGTTTACGATAGTAATCACGTACTCCTACTCCTGATATAATGACTAGTTTTTTATAATTATTATCTCTCGCTATCTCTTCGGCTTTAGCTAGTAAAGCCTTACCCATACCTGTGTGCTGACTTTGATGGCCCTCTTGCCCTACCCTTTTCATCGTGCCATATACATGTAACTCACGCACAAGTGCCGCATCGCGAAGTGTATCGTCGATAGTGTCTAAACTAGTACAGACCACTCTTCCGCCACCCCCTTTAGGGAGGTCGCCACTCAAAATTCTAAGACTACCAAGCTCTTCTTTACTTTTCTCTAACCAATCGCTTAATCCCCAGTTGGGGCTACCTTCATTTGCTATTACATTATTTTTTAAACAATTAAGGATTATGCTTTTGTCATTTGGTAATCGCAAACGAAGGAAGCCTGCTAATTTATTTTCTTTCTTGTTTTCAAATTGTAAAAAGTATTCTGTACCATGTGCAGTCTCATATACTGTCTTTGTCAATTCGAAATCGTTAGGGTCTATTTCTCCATCTCTTATTTCTCTCGCTCTGATATCTATTTGTTTATATCCTCTATTCTTTTGATAAGCATCTACGACCTCACGGAGATTGCTTTTCCTACTGCCTGCTACTATATAGTCGGCTGGTATATCTCTGATCACTCTGATCAGTCTCGTGTACGGCTTCACCTCTAACTCGCAATCAGCAAGCACTTCAGTCAGAGTGATATCGTCATATGGCTGATAATCAATTTTCCTCTGTGTATAAAGTTTGTACAGCATACTACCCCTAACTGTCATACATGGATATATTTTCATCATGTCTGGATGATGATACAGACCACTATATAAATCACGAAACATCTGTACGTCCATCGTTCTATCACTACTAGGAAGATTGGGCATCATATGATAGACTATTTTGAATCCATAGTCACGTAGCATCTCACTACATTCGGCGATATTTCTTTCTGTCATTTCTCTTTTGTTAAAAGCCAATACTTCATCATTTAAATGTTGCACACCGATCTCGACTTTGGTCACGCCTAAATAGCGTAAGTATTTCATCTCTAATGCATTTATATAGTCTGGACGCGTCTCTATAGAGAGACCGATTATACGCGCCGTCACACTTTCATTTATGTTTTGTAAATCAGAAAGAGAGAGCGGCTGTAAGTTTTCTTGCTCTATATTATTTTCTTTGTCTTTGTTTTTTATATAATCTGTGTCTATATAGTTGTGATCATCTTTTTTTAAACCCCAATTGTTGCATGCTCGGAAGCTCTCTTTGGTAAACCACTCTTGATACTCGCGTGGATAATAGTTAAAAGTACCACCGATGAATATCATCTCGACTTTATCTATGGGATGTCCATTCATAGTGAGCGCTTTTAGTCGTGAAGTGATCTGTTTGTATGGGTCAAATCTGTTCGCTAATGCTCTTGCTGCTGCTGGCTCACGAGAGAGATAGCTTTTGGGCATATTCTTTTCTGTCGGACAATATATACAACGTCCCGGACAAGTGTAAGGCTTTGTGAGTAATGACACCACAGCTACTCCACTGTTGGATCTAACTTTTAATCTCTTTAATATTTGTCTGACCTCGCTACTCTCTATCTCTTTACCTTCTTTGACTAGCTCATCATATAGGACTAGCATCTCTGGATTGGTGGGCATAGCGCCATGCGCCTCGGCGTGATTATTCATTTTTTTCCTTATACGCATCACACTTTCTGTATACACAGGGTCACGCATAATCATCCTCTTTAGACGACCTACCTCTTTCTCACTATTTAATTTTAAAAATATATTGGTTATCGCCATAAAATAGTCTAGGAATTATAGCATAAAATATGCTAATATAGAACGATGGACAAAATCAAACTCACAATAGCAGGGTACGACAAAATAGCTCATGATTGGCATGGTACACGTCGCCATACCTGGGATGAAGTTGATAATATAATAAAAAAAGAAATCACAGAATATTTTTTAATAAAAAACTTTACTTTTAAAATATTAGATCTAGGCTGTGGCAATGGTCGACTGATACAAACTTTAAATAAAATAAAAGAGAGCGAAATATATAAAAATTTAAATATAAACTATATAGGTATAGACCCTTCAGACGAGCTGATCAAGATTTGTAAAAAAGAATATTCAAATTTGTCCAATGTCGATTTTGAAGTAAATGATGGTATACACATACCATCCAAAGATGAATCAATAGATATAGTGGTGTCGCTAGCCGTACTGCATCATGTACCGCCAGAGTATCAAGATGTTTGGCTCACAGAAGTGCATCGTGTACTAAAGAAAATTAGTGGTAAGGTGATAATCAGTGTGTGGCTACGCGATGACAGTAATGATCATAGGACGACAGTACATCAAAGAGAAAATAAAGATGAAATGCTACTTGGCTTTGCCCAACACAAAAATATACGCTATGTATATCTCTTTACAGAAAATGAATTAGTAAATCTTTTTGAAAGAAATAATTTCAAAGTATTAGAAAGAAAGATAGAGCAAAGACCTAATAG
>JAYTYR010000068.1:0-7334 GCA_043742265.1 bacterium
TAAGCACCACTGAGTGAGGTGCTGACAAACCAATAGCCGTAAAGCCGTTGATTATGTTTCCTCAAACAATGATGCTTATTCAGCACACAATCAACGACATAGACTTTGGGTCTTGTACGGTTTCTTTATTGGTTTGTCAGCAAATACATTTTAACATAATTTCTCTTTTAGATAAAGAGAGAACACTCTATTTTATATACACAACTCGTTGCATAATAATTATGCTAATTCCTAAAATACCTTTATATATCAAGGTATTTTATTGCTTTTATTGTTTACAAGTGATATGATATGAGTATTGCAGTGATGCAATCTAGCAGTTATATCCTAGGTCGGAGAGATTATGTTTTCAAAAACAAAATGCTCATTCAAAAAAATCTCCGATAAAAGATAACTGAGGCAGTGGCACGACTGAAAGCACTACCCCAACGCAAGACAAGTAAATACATTTCGTATGACTTTGTAAGTGCGTATAAGAAATATAACTCGCATCTGATAATCGGATGTAGAGGTGGCTAATAACCACAAATACCAATTTGGTGTTTTCTATATTCCTTATACATTTACAAAAGCATATGAGTACAGAAGCGACCACATTGGAGGTCGCTTTTTTCGTTTTCAAAAAATCCAATGACATTATCTACTAAAGCAATACAAGAGTTACGCATCGCACTTTCCAAACAATACGGAGAGGGTTTTGATGTGGCTTTGAGTGATGAGCAGATAAATCGCATTGGTGTTTTAGTGCTGACTGGTCTTGTTGAAAGTTTGAAGTTGGAAATGAATAATACACAGTCTTAGTTTTGAAATGTTTACTTTGTGTAAGTAGATATTTCAGAGCCAAGAAATTGGTTCTGAAATCTGAGGAGATGTGGTAGGCGAACTTTACAAACCCCTCCTTGGTAGCCATTAAATTGTAAAGACTTTATAACTGATGTCTAGGACAGCATTCCTAGGGGATGAAATAAAGAAAGAAGCGGGATAAATAGGAACAGCGTAAAATTATAATCCTACCTGATACTAAGTTACTGAAAGGGACTAAGTGATGTTGTGGTCATAGCAACATTGGACAAGTAAAATATAATTTCTGTGTTTGAGGCAAGGGAAAAAAGAATTGCTGAGCAGTTGGGTAAAAAGACTATATTTCATAGGCTTTTAACATTCTATTGGATAAAATAAAGTTTTTACGAAGTATGTTTACAAAAAATTGTGTTAAAATAACACTGCTACACCATAAGAATTATGAGAATGCCCCTAAAAATTATCAAGCATTTTCGTAACTAAAGACGAGGTAATGACTTTCTTATGGTGTAGCAACTACAAGTTAACAGTCGTTACCTCATTTTTGTTTATGAATAATTATACACCACTAGATTTCACGAAATTAAAAGTAGCAGAGTACGCAAGAAAATCCTCAGAAAGTGAGGACAAGCAGATGCTCTCAATCATATCTCAGATAGACGAGGGACAGCGCATTGCTGAATACCACAAACTCGCTCCGTTCATAAAGATTTTTGAAGAAGCGAAGTCAGCCAAAAAAGAGTTCGCTCGCCCTGAGTTTATGGAAATGGTTCGCAGGATAAAAATAGGTGAAATTGATGCAATCGTATGCTGGAAACTTGACCGCTTGGCGAGAAATATGACTGAGGGTGGAATGTTGATTGACCTTGTTAGTTCAGGTGTAATTAAAGCAATTATTACTCACGATAAGGTTTATTACCCGAGCGATAACGTGATTTTGATGTCTGTTGAGTTTGGACAAGGTAAGCAATTCGTAAAAGAATTGTCGGTGAGCGTTAAAAGAGGTCAAACTAAAAAAGCAACAATGGGTATCCCTCACGGCGTTGCCACTCTTGGTTTTTTGAATGATAAAACCGAAGAAAAAGGTAACCGTAAGTGGTTGATTGATAGAGATAGACTGGACTTAATAAACATACTCCTACACGAGTTCTTAACTAGGATGTACTCTGCTGGCAAGTTACACAAATATGCGGTGGAAGTTTTGAAACTAACCACAGTTAAGCGTAAGAGGTGTGGTGGTGAACTGATTGTGCTATCACGTATCTATGAGATTTTGAAAGACCCTATCTACGCTGGATTTTTCTTTTATGGCGGTGTTCGTTATGAACTTGACCCTGCCCTACCTAGGCTTATCACAGAAAGGCAACACAACGATATCAAAGAAATACTTGCACGTAACAACATACCAAAATCTCAACATCACGAAACTACTTATGCTGGACTTATCAAATCTGACAAAGGAGATTTTTGTGGTCAGAATGTAGCATTTCAACTGATTTGTGATTGTAAGAAAAAGTTTGCGTATAGAAACAAAACTCATTGCCCTAAATGTGGTGTCGATATTGATAAAATGGAAAAACCTAATTATCTTAAATACACACACTATTACAATGTAAAGATGAAAAAGGCTAAGATGCCCTACAAAACGTTAAGCGAGGATATTGTAAGTGAACAGATAATAAATCTCTTTACAGAAAACCTTTCTTTTTCCAAAGATGTTGTTGACTGGTCAAAAAAATACATTCACGAAATGAAAGAAAAAGAGGTTAGTCAAAAAATAACAATCAACCAGCATAGAGAGACTAGAAAGATTGAATACCAAGAAAAGAAAGCACTTACGAGAGCAATGTTCCGAGATGCAAAAATTAGTCAGGAGGATTACAACGAGGATATAGCGAGACTTGCCCGTGAGTATGTTGATACAAACGAAACTATTGTTCAAGTAGACTGGTATTCACGCTTAATGGAAATCAATGACATCTCTAGTCGCATAGTGCAGGTTTTGCAAAGTGATGATATGCAAGCCAAAAGAAAGATTATTTTTGCACTAGGTTCTAACCTAATATGGGATGACAAAAAACTCTTAATTGTAAACGCGGATGAGATAAACACTATAATAAACAGTGTTCAAAGTATAAAATCACAATACCCAATGTTCGAACCTAAAAATTATGTTATGAATAAAGGCTCAAAAGAAAAAACAGAGCCATTTGACCCTGCTTTTTCTATCTTGCTCCGTGAGTAGGGATCGAACCTACGACCAATTCCTTAACAGGGAACTGCTCTACCGCTGAGCTATCACGGAATGTGTGCACAAAACTTATTATCAAAATCTTCTTTTGATAATAAATATTATAGCATACATTATAACACTATTCAACTTTATTTTTGTCCGCCCACCTGGACTTGAACCAGGGACCACTCGGATATAAGCCGAGTGCTCTAACCAACTGAGCTATGGGCGGATATTACAAGCCCACAGAAACATGTAGAGTACATGTATCTTTAGGCTGTATCATAGTATAGCAAATTTTAACACTTATTTCAATACACCACATTATACCACCACTCTCTCTTTTGGCTTTACATTGTGAGCTATCAATAGAGCTTCAAAAGCATCACGCTCTAGATTTTCGACACGCATCAGCTCTGTTGCGATGGCATCTAATAGTTTACGATTATCATGCACTAATTTTATTGCTCGCTCTTTGGCATTGTCCAATATACTTTTAATCTCATTGTCCAGAGACAGTCCCGTAGCCTCACTATAATTATTTTTGTTTTCTGCTACTCCTATAGTTGCATGTCCGTCATAAGCTATAGCCCCTATACTTTCACTCATACCATATAGCCTGACCATATCACGAGCGGCGGCGGTCGCAACTTGTATATCGTTTGACGGACCGGTAGTCACCTCACCATAAACTAATAGCTCGGCTGCATATCCACCAAAGCCCATCGCCATGTCATCTAGTATATGGCTACGACTGTAGAGGCGGCGCTCTCGTTCTGGTAGCTTTAAAGTATATCCACCAGCACTACCTCGAGAAATGATAGAAACTTTATGTATCGGATCAGCGTGAGGGAGTAGGCTCGCTACTAGCGCATGTCCTGCCTCATGATAAGCGACTATTTTCTTTTCCTCTTCATTCATGAGATGACTTTTACGTTCGGGACCAAGTAATACTTTCTCTATACAGTTTAGCAAATCCTCTTGGGCTATCTCTTTTCTGTCTTCGCGGGCAGCTAATATAGCAGCTTCGTTCATCAGTGATTGTATATCCGCACCAGAAAATCCTGGAGTACGACTAGCTACCACATCTAGATCTATGTCAGAAGCTAATGGCTTTTGCTTTATATGTGCACGTAATATCTCTACTCTCTCTGACCTGTCTGGCAGCTCTATATATACTCTGCGATCAAAGCGCCCTGGTCGTAGTAAAGCAGTATCCAGAACATCCGGCCTATTGGTAGCCGCTAATACTATCACTTTTTCGGTGGCTTCGAAGCCGTCCATCTCTACCAAGATCTGATTCAAAGTTTGTTCTCTCTCGTCATTGCCACCTCCTGTACCTATACCTCTCGAGCGACCGATACTATCTATCTCATCGATAAAAATAATAGAAGGTGACACTTTTTTAGCCTCATTAAAAAGATCACGCACACGTGAAGCCCCCACCCCGACAAACATCTCCACGAATTCGCTCCCTGATAAATAAAAGAAGGGTACCCCAGCCTCGCCTGCTACTGCTTTTGCTAGCATAGTTTTCCCTGTGCCTGGCCGTCCTGTGAGGAGTACTCCTTTGGGTATAGTAGCACCGATAGCAAGGAATTTATCTGGGTTCTTTAGGAATTCTACTATTTCCATTAGGTCTTGCTTGGCATTTTTATTTCCTGCTACATCAGTGAATCTTACTTTCTGCTTCTCATCAGTCGGATCTATGCGCTTGGCGCGACTATTGCCAAATGCGAGAGCTTGCATGCTACCACCCTTGAGACCCTTGGCTATCATAAAGATCAATAACGCAAAAAATAGTATAGGCAGAATAGACCCAAGTATGTTCGCTATACTCAGCCAATTACTATCTCCAACTATTTCTATGTCGAGAGCCACCAAAGTGTCACTCGCCACTCCATATTCACGTAATATATTTAATACACTGATATTATTTTCTTTATTGGTTTTATATTTTGCTTTCTGTATATCTGCCTTTGTGCTAGTGCTTATATTTTTAATAGTATCATAAGACAAAATATTGGTATCAGTGACTTGCAATCTTTTTATTTCTTTATTTTGTATATGTGAAGAGAGCTCAGATATAGATATCTCTTTGATTTTATTCTTATCAAAATATGAAGCAGACATATTCCAGATTATATTGACAAAGAAAATTACAAATACAATATTTATAATATTATTTAAATTTATAACAAAAACTTTATTTATTTTATTGTTTCCATTACTTGGAACTTTATTATCTTTCTTTTTCATATTAAATTATTTTTATATAGTGTAACTTACCTTTTTGTATTATGTCTCCTATTTTTACCTCTCTATTTATAGTTTCTAAAGTGGTGACTTCATAATTTACTTTTATACCACCTTGTTTTACAAGCGCTATAGCATTACTTTTGCTACTAGCAAAATTTAATTCTACTAAAATTTCTACTATATTTTTCCTATCTACTTTGTATTCTGACATCTCACTAGGCTTTCCTATTGTAATATTTTTAAAAGCCAATATCCCCCTCACCACACCATCATCACCATGATATAGTCTGGTGATTTCAGCGGCCAATATTTCCTTTATTACTTTAGGGTTTTCACCTTTTTCCAATCTATTTTTTAAGATTTTTATTTCACTCATAGACATCAATGTGAATCCTTCAAAGGCATCCATCATGATCTCATCTCTGATCGTCATAGTCTTGCCATACATATTCTCTGGCGTATCAGTTATAAATATACCATTGCCATAGCTGCTACTCATCTTGCGACCATCTAATCCCATGCGTATTTTCATCGTCATTATTGCTTGCTCTTTTTTGTTATAAAGCTTTTGCATGGTGCGACCAGCAAGCAGATTAAACCATTGATCAGTACCGCCTATTTCTATATCCGCGTCTATCGCTACCGAGTCATATCCTTGTAGCATAGGGTATAGCATTTCTCGTAGCGACACTCTACCACCGCTCTCTAGCCTTCTCGCTATTACATCTCTTTTGATAAAATCATTCACCGAGTATGCATCTGCTTGTGTACATACTTCATTATATGTGAGACGAGATAGCCACTCACTATTCTTCTTTATTGTTAATTTTTTATCGTCTTTGTACCAAGATTTTAAATTTAAATTTTCTTTATCATGATCTAGTATTTTCAAAGCTTGCTCTGTATATGTCTCTAGATTTTTATTTACTTCGTCTTGTGTCAACATTGGTCTTTCACTATTTTTATCACTAGTGTCACCAATAGTACCCGTAAAGTCCCCGATGATAAATGTCACATGACAGCCCAAATCTTGAAAGGCTCGCAGTTTCCATAATACTATAGCTCTACCTAAGTGTATATGCGGACTAGTCGGGTCTATGCCCAATTTTACATTGAGTTTTATATTTTTTTCTAAAGACTCTTTAATATATTGCAAATCGACACTGGCGTCTACATTTCTAGTGATTAGACTTTCTATCATCTGGCTTTTATTCAAATTATCAATTATTTGACTTTTGTTCATGTTTAATTATTATTTGTTCTGACTACTTCTTTTATATATTGATTATATCATATATATGATATATATGATAAAATGTAAATATGAATATTAAAAATAAAAAGCTACACCTAGACTATGAGATAATCGAGACCGTACAGTCTGGAGTAGAGCTTTTGGGCTTTGAAGTCAAGGCGCTGCGTGCCAACACCGCGAGTCTAGAAGGAGCTCGCGTCATAATACGTGGGGGTGAGGCATACATCGTAGGTATGCAGGTCAGACCCTATCAAGCGACCAACACACCCAAAAGTTATCAGTCCGATCGTACTCGCAGACTACTTTTGAAAAAGTCCGAGATATTACGTCTCTCCACTATAGACCGACAAGGTCTCTCTCTACTACCCCTCTCTATATATGATAGTGGCAACAGGATCAAGATAGATATAGTACTAGCAAAGAAAAAAAAGAAATGGGACAAAAGAGAGGATCTGAAGAAGAAGTGGGAATAAAATGAAAAAGACCGTAGACCAGATGGTAGCTTTAATACTTTTATAGTGTATAATACATAGATGAAATGGTTGACACACATATTGATAGTGCTAGTGATAATAGGAGGAGTTATGTTTTTTTCAGACAAAAGTCAAAGTCTCACTCCAGAAGATAGATCAGTTAATAAAAATATAATTACAGATACCGCCGCTACTGTCGTCGCTACTAACACTGAGGCGATTAGCAAGAGATATAAATCTTCTCACATATATACTCCAGAAAATGTAAAGGGTTTATATCTCAGTGGCTGGGGGGCAGGCAACACTACGATAA
>JAYTYR010000069.1:0-1846 GCA_043742265.1 bacterium
TGAAATAGACTCAGGTGCAGAGAAGCAAATTGTTGGGGGTAGTTCTGCTTTAGTAGGTAAAATGATGCGTAAGTCAGTAGTAGCTTTGACTACAGAAGCTAAAAGAGGACACTTTCCTGCTTTGGTGTGCCTCAACCAAATACGCCACAAGATTGGGTGCTTTGACTACACTAGTCCTGTTTGGTTAGCAGATGGCTCTACTATGCCTATAGGAAAAATAGTAAATGGTAAGCTTGAAGTAGAGGTTATGTCAGCTAATGACGATGGAACTGTAGTACCTAGAAAGGTAATTGGTTGGGCTAATAATGGAGAAGGACCCCCCGACGAGTGGATAAATATAACTGTAGCGGGGGGTAATTCTGGTAGAAGAATGTTAAAAGTGACTAAAGGGCATTCTATATACACACCCTACGGAGAAAAACTAGCGGGTGATTTAGTGGTAGGTGATTTTGTAAGCACTGAAGGGACTCAGTATTACACGGATGAACAACATGAGGTCATATTAGGGTCTATTTTAGGTGACGGGTGTTTACGATTTGAAAAAGGTTCCACTAGGGGGCACCTACGAATAGGACATGGTTATAAGCAAAGTAGTTACGCCCAATATAAAGCAGATATTTTTGGCAGTACTTTGCATACTAATAAGATAGGTGTGGATTTTTATACTAATCGTTCTTTAGAGTTTGCTAAATACACAGGTATTGTTAAAAAGAAAGGACTAATACATCTACCTCAAGAGTATGTTGATGCTTTGACTTTACGAGCATTAACTATATGGTATTTAGATGATGGGACATATGGTGGTTCTCATGCTCGGTGGGGTTGGGGTAAGCCGTCTATAAGTACTAAAACATTAAGTATAGATTCGCTGGCAAGAATTGCTGTGCAGATTTCTAAGCTTGGGGCAGGGGTGCCTAGTATAAAAGAGGGTAGGGGGTTGCAGTGGAATGGTCTTAATGCTAGAGATTTATTCCAAGCTATTTCTCCCTATGTCCACCCAAGTATGTCCTATAAACTAAAGCATACTTTTAAGGTGGGGGCTAAAATAAACATTAAGAAAATGCAGCCCTATAATAAGATATTTGCTGAACCTATTGTTAAAATAACTGAATGCACTGTGGCTAGAAAAAAATATGATATTACGATACAAGGAAATCATAATTATTTAGTTAATGGTGTCTTAGTTCATAATACAATGTTTGGGGACCCCGAAACGACAAGTGGGGGGAATAGCCCAAGATTTGCTTATTCACTACGTCTTAGGTTGTATGCTAAAGATAAGAACATTAAAGAAGTTAGTAATGAACTACCCGCATTTAGAACAGTATCAGGCATTATTAAAAAATGGAAAGTGCCCGTTAATGGTCGTAACTTTGAATATGACTTCTGTTTAATACCACATGATAATATCAAAATTGGGGGTTCCCCCTCTTGGAACACAGTGGCTAGTCGATTGAAAGACTTTGGTGTTATTGCTAAAACCCTAAAAGGGTGGTCTTGTATGGGGGTGGAATTTAAAACCCTTGCAGAGATTCAATCTAAGTATGAAGCAGAGCCTGTTTTAAAAATGGCTTTACAAGCTGAGGTAATTAAATTAAGTGCTAAAAAAATGTTATCTCCACAAGTCACAGAGGGTAAGATTGCAGGGTTTGTTGATATGACTACAGGGGAAGTAATTAATGATTGATATTATCTTTCTCTGGCATGTTATTGTATGACTGAAGAAACTAACCCATACCTCAAGCGAATGGCTGCCAAGTCAAAAAGTGCTCATGGGTTGAAATCAGAAAAACGATTATCTAAAACCTTTAAAGGAGCTAAACTACAGCCTGGTTCTGGTGCTATT
>JAYTYR010000070.1:0-3239 GCA_043742265.1 bacterium
TACTCTGCAAATTCTTCTAATAGTTTTTGTTTTTCTTCTGTTGTCATATATTTATTCTACTATTTAATAATACCAGTGCATCATCCACCCCAAAGACATAACTATTTTTATATTGCTTTTTTGCTATATTTAGCAATAATTCTGATCTAAACTTTTTAAGTACTAATATTTCTATATCATTCATATATTTAATTATCTCTTGCCAGCTTCTAAGATCGGTAAATTAGCCTCTGTTGGTACATATATAACATCTTTACCTATGTTATTCCCCATATTGTTTATCCACAAATACTTTAAATATGACTCATTCCCTCTAAGGCTATCACCAATTATTTGATTTGCCTGCGCTACACCTTTTGCCCTTGTAACCTCTGTGTCAGCTTCATACTTAGCACTTTCATTTTTAGACTCTGCGGTGGCGATCGCTACCTGTTTTAAATAGTTCTGTGCCTGCAATTCATTCTGTGCATTCTGTAATATTTGGTATCTGCTATACACTGGTATAGCCCAGCATAATAAAGCTATTACTATGATACCCATAATGATAAAACTAATTCTTTTTGTATTATTTATTCCCATATATTTATCTGCTTAATGGGCAGTACAGGAGAGGTAAGATTTAAGTCATATGACCTTTTGCTTACAGTTGGTTATTAGATCATGGTTACTAATGTTACACCACTTTTACCTTTCTCATTAAAGTTTTATACTGACTTGTACATAGTTTAGTACTCTACTTTTTTTAGACTTTTATTCGTCGACTCTCCAGTACTGCCCACTAATATTTATTTATTATCCCTCTTATAATATCCATACTGCACCACACACTCCTCGTCTATATGTCTATTACATTGCTCTTTTGCCATAGCGTCATACATAAGTACTACTACTAACATTGATACGGGTATTAGTATCGCTAGCCACCAGTAGTCTCTTATTATTTGTGTTATTGTTTTCATGTTATTTTAATTTATTTAATAATTCTTCTTTTGCAAAATTGTACCCGTCTTTAAAAGAAGGTAAAACTAGTGCAACATCGCTCATCCCCTCTATCATTTTAATAATCTCATTTTTATCATCTTGGCAGATTTTAATTATATAATCTATATAATCTATAATTTCTTTTCTAGTATCTTTGCCGTTTACAAAGGTCTCTAACTCTTCTTTTATTTCTTTATTTGTTTTCATGTATTTATTATTTTAAGTAATTGTAGGCTTTTTTAATCTCTAACATCTCCGATTGATTATACTCGTAGTAACTTTTATTTAATTCGTAATCTTCTATAATTTTTGTTGCTATATCTTTTTCTGTGTATTCTCCCATAACACCTATATTATATTTTTCTAACTCTTCAACCGCCAAATCCCTGATTATCGACGGCGACATGTTTATTTTGTCTATTATCATATTATTTATCATCTCTACCATGTAATTCCCACTCTGACTGCTCGTCCATGTATGCACATCGGCACTTTACTGTTTCTACTTCGTCATACATTCCTATCTCTACCACCCCAGTATTATCACACTGCTCGCATTTATTTATGTCTATATTTTGATTATTTGATTTCATATATTTTGTTTATAGGTTTTTCTTTCCTATGTATACATTATAGCGTATATACTTAATAATGCAATAGGTATTTTATACCACATGTGGATAACTTTTATGGTATATATAACTTTGGATTAGTCTTGAATTTAATTAGCTTTTTAGGCTTTACTATAATATGTTTACCCATAAACGACTTACCATACTCTGGTATATCTATGATTTTGAATGTACCAAAGCCCTCATATCTAGCTACCCCATCTTGATGTAACTTTTCTTTAATGTACTTTAAAGCTTCTTTTATCATGCTATGCCTTGTCATTTAATTTCTTGTTTATTGCCCCCCTTATAATATCCAGCTCATCATACTCTACGGCTATGTCTTGCATTTGATTGCTTATACCGTGGTCATTATATATTATTTGTAATATATCCCCATCTTTTTTATTACCTTTGATTATACATTTTGATTTCATATATTAACTTCTTAACTCATCATTTTTCATTCTGGCTTGTAATTTTGCTATTCTTATAATCTCATATATTTGCTCTACCTTTGCCTTTAACATTCTAGCTTCTCTATAATCGTCCAGTGCCTCTACTATTACTTTAGCGTTAGCTACTGACATTGAAGACCCTGATAATAGGCTTGCTTTTTGTATCGCTACTTTTTGCTCTAGCAAATAAAGTTTATCAGTTTCGTCTCCAACTAAAGCTAATAGCATCTCCGCCGCAGTCAAATACTGTTGGGGTGTTACTACTTCTTTGTTGGATATTCTTGATTTCATCCACATAAGAATAGTATCCACCGTTCTTAATTTTTCCATTTTATTGTTTAAAAAGGTATATCATCTGGGGATATCTCCTCTGTGTATGTTGGCATTTGGATTACTGGTATATCCACAGTTTCGGGTCCCCCTGCATAATTTGACACAGTATGATTATTAGAGATTTTAGCTTGGAATGGTCTTATATCATTTACATATAGGAACTCTAATTGCTTGCTATTGTCCCATTCCTCTTTACCTTTTACCATTATTTTTTCCATTGGAGGCATACCTTTTGGATCATTCTTGGTATAAGACCATTTTACTGGTTGTCCATCTTGATTGATAAATATTGATGTCCTCATTTTACCATCCTCTGTTAGTTTCCTTGTTAAATCTATTTGTACCGGATTAGTCACATCTATGTTAGACAACATCTTATATATATTCACAGTCAAGCTGTCTGCATACCCTAGTGATAGATTATAACTCTTATCACTTTTAATAGTTATTTTTGTTTGTTTACCAAACTTTGTATCCTCTATATCAAATCTTGTTATAAACCCCTCTAGCCTTGAAAAACTTATCTCTGTTACTTGTTGTTGTAACTTGTTAACTCTTGTTATTGCATTTACTGTGCCCTCTGGTACTCTAACCCTAAAACTACCCTCTACTACTGATACATTTGTATTACTATAACTTGTATTATTACTTAACATTTTTTTATTATTATTTTTACTTTTTAATTACTTGTAGTTTATACACTTGCAGGTGTAATTAGTGCCTCATCATTTGACCATGATTGCATCTCTCCCTCTCGATGTATCACTAGACAAGCTAGAAATGACTTGAAGTCTCTAGTATCTTTTCTTTTCTTTACAATTTGTACATCGTTGCTACCATTTTTTTTAGTTTCTTT
>JAYTYR010000071.1:0-8396 GCA_043742265.1 bacterium
CAATCTATAATAAGTAGTAATACTAAATATAGTCTAATCTCGCCCTTTGATATTTCTATCTTTTATGATATTATAAAAGTAATAAATACCTTTGCTTTAAAAAGGTTTTAATAAATAATAAAAATACTTTGGCAGAAAAAATACAAATCAACAATACCATCAGAGCGAGGACACTACGCGTAGTCGATGTCGAGGGTAAAAATTTGGGCAACATGAGTAAGGAGGATGCACTAGCATTGGCCAAACAAAAAGGCCTAGACCTAATAGAAATATCACCAAATGCCGAACCACCAGTAGCAAAGATCATGGATTATGGTAAGTACCAATACGAAACTAGTAAAAAACAAAAAGAAGTAAAATCTAAAAGCCATTCATACGAAACTAAAAATATACAAATCAGTATAGGCATAGGCGAGAGCGATATAGCCGTCAGGTCTAAAGCAGCTGCTGACTGGCTCAAAGATGGCCATCGTGTCAAAATAGAGATGCAGCTCAAGGGTCGCAGCCGAGGTCTCGACGAGACATTCCTACGCGAAAGACTGAACCGTCTACTCTCTGTCATACCTGCACAATATAAAATAGCCGAGCCTCTAAAGAGGATGCCTAAGGGTATGACGATAGTACTTGAAACTTCAAAGTAAATATGCTATGATATACGGACTATGAAAACAAACAAGTCTTATCAGAAGAGGCTCAAGGTGACAAAAAATGGCAAGATACTCGCAAGGAAGCCTGGCCAAAATCACTTCAATGCCCGCGCCAGTGGTACGAGGACAATAGCTGGTCGTCGTATGCAAGAGTTCAAAATGACAGGCAAAGAGAAAGCTAGATTTTTACCAAAAGCCTTATAATTTAAATATATGTCAAGAGTCAAACGTGGAGTCACCTCCAACAAAAGAAGAAAAAATGTACTAAAGGCCGCCAAAGGTTACAGATTTGGTCGTAGCACCAAAGAAGTAGAAGCCAAGGTAGCACTGCGTCATGCTGGTGTACATGCCTTTGCACATCGTAAAGATTATAAAAATGATATGCGTCGCAGCTGGACAGTCAAAATGAACGCAGCATTGCGTGCTCTCGGGTCAGAAGATATGACTTATAGCAAATTTATCAATATGCTGAAAGTAAAAAATATAATCATAGATAGGAAAATATTTGCTACACTGGCCGAAAATGATATAGAAACTTTTAACAAAGTTGTAGCCGCAGTCAAATAATTAAACACAAAGTGCGCGACCCTACGGGTCGCGCACTTTGTGTTTGGGGTCGCGCACTTTGTGTTTAATTATCCACGAGCTTCTTCCTCATGATATGATGGGGGTATAGCTTGGAATGGTCTTTTAAAGTCTATGGGCTCACTTTGTAACATGTCTTTTATACGCCTAACCAGAGACACTGGATCAGAGTCAAATATTACCCTAGGATTAATCCTTCCACTTTTATCTATTATCTCCTTTATGACTTCATCTGTCGCCCACGCCCCCTCCAATATGCCTACTGGTATCTCTGACTCCCAAGCAATAGTAAATTCATGTATTGTCCCTATACGCCCACAACCGATGACTATAGCGTCTGATGATCTCACTAGCATCATATCACGCCCTGGAAAGCCAAAACCAGTATATATCATCGCATCTACATAGTCGTCAGGAAGCTTGTATGCCTCTATATGCTCACGTCTGGTAGATGCTGGAGAAAGGCCAAAAGCAAAGCCACCTACGTCTTTGAATCCTTGATTTACATAATAGGGAAAGCCGGTGGTGGCTCCTGTAGCTAACTGAAAGTCAGCCTCAGCGATAGCACGACCGAGTGCAAAGGCATTATTAATAATTTCATTACCACAATGTGTAACCTCGGCTGCTCCACTGATACTGATCGTATATTTTCTATCTCTGTTGTTCATACTAATTTTATAAATATTAATTTATTTTACATTTCTATTTCGAAACTTTGATTTGGCACCGGCACTGACACATTTAATCCGTAATAATCTTTGAGTCTCTGTGCTAGGAAGATAGCACTTTTAGGCTCACCTAGTACGACAAAAACCTGCTTAAGTGTGTCTTTGGCCTCTGCAACGAACTCTTGTAAATGAGCACTGTCTTTGTGGGCTGACATGCCATGTATTACAGTAGTGAGAGCTTTGACCTCTATTGACTCTCCATTTATATTGACTTTGTTAGCACCTTCCATTAGCATACGCCCCAAAGTACCAGCCGCTTGATACCCAACTATTAAAAGTGTATTTTTGGCATCACCTAGATACTGTTTGGCATGATGTAGTATACGTCCACCATTCATCATGCCGCTACCCGCTATTATAACTTTGGGTCCTGGCACTCCATTTATTGCTTTACTTTCCTCTTTGTCTGCAGTCATCGACAGCCCAGGGAAATTAAATATATCATCCCCAGACTTCACTATGCTTTGAGTGCCAATATTTAAATACTGTGTATATTTTTTATATACGCTAGTCACATTGATAGCAAGAGGTGAATCGAGGAATATAGGCATGCGCTCTATTTGATTATGCTCTATCATATCATTTATATAGTAAAGCAGCTCTTGAGTACGCTCGATAGAGAAAGCAGGTATCATGAGTGTGCCTCTATTCCTAGATGTAGCCTTGATTATTTCTCTTAATTTTTCTTCTTTTTCAATATTATCTTCATGATTCCTATCACCATATACACTCTCTACCACCAGATAGTCAGCACCTTTTATACTTTCTGTATCTTTCATCAGTGGGCTGGGTGTATTACCGAGATCACCAGAGAAAATAAGCTTTTTACTATTCAAAGAAAACTCTATCATCGAGCTACCGAGTATATGTCCAGCATCCAAGAAACGTACACCCAAATCCCCAATACTAGTTTTAAATATTGTCATCTCATGATAATTTTTAGCATGCCAAACCTTTAGACTAGCAGCTATATCGTCCTCAGAATAGAGTGGCAGTAATCCTGCTCGCTCTGACTCTTTGGTGAGCACATGCAAGCTATCCTCCATTACAAAACTTGCTAGCTCCTTGGTGGCATCCACACTATATATATCACCTCGATACCCATCTTTAATAATTTTTGGTATACGACCTACATGGTCTAAGTGACTGTGTGTGATAAACATCGCCGTGATATTGGTAACATCATAAGTAAATGCCTCTCTATTATTATCACTAGCAATCTTGCTACCTTGATATAGCCCGCAGTCGACTAGGAATCGACTATTACCAATTTCTAATAAAAAGTTGGACCCTGTCGGTGACTGTGCTCCACCAGCGAAAGTAATTTTAATTTTTGACATATATACATTGTAACATAGATTTTAACTTTTAATCTCAAGATATATACATAATTTTATTTTTGATAAAATTATTTCATATTTATTGTTTTTTACTCACTATTCTTATTGATTCTTTTAATATTATAAATATAAGCGAGTACTGCACCTACCATATCATCAAATACATCTTTACAAGTATCAAATATTCCTCCCCATTCTGCCACTCTATGTGTCACGTACATCCAATACTCCCAAGCCTCCCAAATCAAGCCCCAAAATATAACAAAAGCTACCATATATAACAAATATCTATAAGCGTATTCCAATCTACCTTTATGTAAAATACTTTCTATAGAAAGTATTTTACATCTACTATCTATACCAATTTCAAAAACCATTAAAATTCTAGAGCCTAGCATACCCAACAAAAACCCTCCCCATATATGAAATGGTATATCCAGCCAAGGGAAAAGATTAAAGCCATCTACCTTGGCTATGGGACCGATAGCCACCAAAAAAGTCACAAGCATAGATATGAGCACGATACCAATTTTCTGAAAATGCATTCTAATCGATTGATATTTTGTTAGGTTTATTTTCATGCTCATATATAGATATTCAGGAGTATTACCTGGAATATATTTCCAAGTGGGTAGAGCCAGTCGGCTGCCTCGGCAGGTCGATCAAAATCTCATTACCCTGATAATACGCATTCAGATAATTTTAACCTGAATATCTATATACATTATATTCCTATTCGAATGTGTAGTCAAGACTAAAACCCACTAATTATTCTAATATTCCATCTAAATTCACATCGTAAAGCATCGCCTCTGATACTAATCTGTATGATAGTATCTCTTCAGGAGCGAACCATAGTGACATCTCGCGGTCTGCTGCGTCAGCACCGTCAGCTGGATCAGTACAATGTATCAGATTACGCATACCACGTGATCCGTCTACGTCACAGATATAGTATGAGTCTAGAGCATAGTCGCCCCTGATAGTCCCAGTATCAGCTGTGATAGGCTCTGTGCCGCCGACTAGTCTCTTGATCACCGCTTGTGACATGTTACCCTCTATCACCATACACACTACCGGCGAGCTAGTGATGAATGTCACCATAGCTTTGATTATATCTTTACCATATTCTATGCCTTCCTTTTCTATAGGTAGACCTAGCTTTTTCCTATTTTCTACTATACCGTTACCCTTCCTTGTATACCAAGCATCGTCTTTGTTATAATGCGCCCAGACTTTATCCTCAGGGGCCATTATCATTTTCATTGCTACTACTTTGAGCCCTATACGCTCAAATCTTTTGATCGTCTCACCTATCAGACCTCTTTGTATAGCATCAGGTTTGAGTAATACAAATGTCTTCTCTTTTTTGGGGTGTATATTATTGTTCATGTTGTTATTTAAAATTATTCAAAGTAGTTAATTTATATAAAAGTGTTTTATAGTATAAAGATTATATCATATATATTATTAATATAATAGCCTATAAATAATACACCCCCAACTTGCGTTGGGGGGTAGCCAGATTGGCGTTGCTTCAGGCCAGGGGGTCGGTGCTGCCAGTGATCACGATGCCGCTGGGGTCGATGATGCCGCTGGGGTCGACGACGCCGCTGGCCACAAGGTGGTGGGCGGCGGCGGTGCGGGTGATGCCTAGTTTCATGGTAATTCCTTACAAAGTTTGGGACGACATGGTCTTTTGGTTAGTGATCAGTATTGACTCACTTCCTCTAGATCCAAATAGAGTATATCAACAGGCGAAATAAAAGTCAAGTGCGCGAGCCGTAGGCTCGCGCACTTGTTGTGTACAACTAATAATAGCCTTATAAATAAGGCTATTATTAGTTGTAGTTTTGTTAAAATAAATTATAATTTATATATATTATCTAGCTATATATGGTAGTAGTCCCATGAAGCGGGAGCGTTTGATCGCATTTGCCAGCGAGCGTTGATTTTTGGCTGTCAAGCCTGTCCTCTTTTTAGACAATATACGTGCATGCGGATTAAGGAATTTCCTGAGTAGCTCAGTATCCTTGTAATCAATATGCTTGATATTATTATCTTTGTAATAGTCTATTTTTTTTATCATACTTGTTTTTAAATTTTAAGTTACGGCTTATATATCAAACCTTAGCAAAGTTTGATTTTAGTCTTGATTAGAACGGTATATCATTAGGGTCCAACTCTTCGCCATAGTCTATAGTATCTAGCTCAGGAGTGCTTGCATTTGCGGACGCGCGGGTGCCTCCGGCAGATGTAGTGTTGGCAGAGTGATCGCTCGATTGACTGTCGGCGGAGTTGTATCCGTCTGTGCTACCTCCGGCTTTGTTACCAAACTGTACATTCTCTGCCACTATCTCTGTACGGTACATTTTCTTTTGAGTCTCTTTGTCATCCCAGCTCCTAGTTTGTAATCTACCCTCCACTAGCACGCTCTGTCCCTTTTTCAGGTATTGAGCGCTAGTCTCGGCTTGCCTACCAAACACTGTAATATTGTGATACTCTGTCGACTCTTGCTTGGTGCCATTTTCTAGCTTATACACACGATTAGTAGCGATACTAAACTGTGTCACTTTGCTCCCGGTAGGAAGTGACTTCAGCTCTGGATCACGAGTGAGATTACCTATTAGATACACTTTGTTGAGATACATATTTTTAATTTTCTATTTTATTTAAAATAAATAAAATAATTAATTGTTAATACTTATATTATAATGTTAATCGAGAGGATTAGCAAGCGCATCACTGACTACTTCGTCTGCGGCTACCCCTAGAGTATTGACCTCATCATTATTATTTATCAATGATTCAGCTCTTACTACTGGATTAGGCTTGGTATAGGTAGTGTTTTCTGCTACTGTTTTTACAGTTGCGTATCTGATAATTTCTTCGTCCAAAGCTAGCTTTTTATCGATAGAAATCACACTCAGAGGAGCGAGATTATACTTTATCCAAGCAAAGTAGCCATGATCGAAGCGCACATTTTGATTTTTAATAACGCGTACCATTTCATAGGAGAGCTCTCGTAAATACGGTAGCTCTTCGGAAATGAAGCTGGCTCCTAGGTCAGCAATGGACTGCTTGATGGCGTTATATTTATCAAGCGCCTGTGAATCTGACATACTATCTACTATTAGTATAGCTGTCTCATACACGCGGCTGTCTATTTCGGTTTCTATTTCTTTCATAGAAACGTATTATAACACAGTTTTTGTAAAAAGAGAAATAAAAAAGTGGCATCAATAATGACTGATCTTTTAAATTTTAATTTTATGCACAGCCTTTGTAGTATGTATCTTTTTTATTTTATTCTGATATAATATACATACTCCCTCATGTGGCGAGGGAACGGTACTATTACACACATAAAATAAGATAAGAAAAATCTCCTATGTTTTAAAGCTATGGAGAAGTAAACAGATATGAAAAAGACAATAGCCATATTAAGTTTGTTAACAATATTAGTTGGTGCTTCTGCTATGGATATGGTGGCTACATCTTCGATGGATGTTAAGCATAAAGGTCATATGGTGAATAATAATCACATGATGTCCACTAGCACAAAGAAGGATACAGTAGTTGACAGTGCTGCACGTTGGGCCTGCTCTGCTACTGCTATCGACAAGAGGGAAGCTGCTATCATCGCTGCGGCTGATGCAAATGCTGTCTCTATCAAGTCAGCACTCACTGCTCGTCGTGAAGGATTAAAAGCACTATATGCCGCAGGCAAAACTGAAGGGAGTAAAGATACTCGCAAGGCTGTCTGGAGTACTTTTAGTAGCTCTATGAAATCTGCCATGACCGATATGCGAACAGCTCGCAAATCAGCATGGTCCACATTTGAGACCGAGATGAAGTCTTGTGGTATCAAAGATAATGGAGAAAAATTAGAAGTAGTGTCTACTCCTGCTGCTTATTAAATAGAGTCTCTCTGCATTTATTAAAAGCTGCCGCTCGACATCCTCGAGTGGTAGTCTTTTTATTTCTGCTATTTTTTCTATTATTATTTTAATATTTAAAGGTGTGTTGGGTATACTAGCCCTCTTGCCATTTTCATTTTTGGGGGATACATACGGACTATCAGTCTCAGCATGTATACGCTCTATCGATATATACCTTAGTACCTCATCATAATCATGAGTGAGAGTGACCACACCACCAAAAGAAAAATCAAAACCTAGATCTAAAAACTTTTTTGCTATCTCCACATTGCCCACAAAGAAATGTACATTGCCTCTGAATCTTTGAGTAGTCTTCTCCACTTGTAGGAGGGTCTCCACTTGTGAAGTGTTTATGGTGGAGCTAGAATTTAATATGTATATCATATCCTCATAAGCATCCATACCAGTTGGATTATCTATTTCATTTTTATCTGATGGTCTGCCATGTAACATGAGAGGGAGTTTATATTTTTTTGCAAACTCTATTTGCTTTATAAACAACTGTTGCTGTCTGTCCACTTCTCTGTCTATGTTGAAAGCTTGGCCTAATCTTTCTTTATTTTTATCAAAATAATAATAATCTAATCCACATTCACCTATAGCTACGCATCTGTCACTGATTAGCTTCTCAAATTCTTTTTCATTAAAATTCGCCTCGCTATCGTCACATGGGTGTACCCCAATAGTATAAAATATATTGCTATTACTTTGGGCTAAAGTCATGGCTTGCATGCTAGTATGCAAATCTGTACCGATAGTGATGCTAGCAATGCCTTCTTCTTTCATTTTTAGAATAATCAAATCCCGCTTGTCTAGCAAAGCTTTATCATGTATATGGCTGTGCGTGTCTATATATTTCATAAATATATTATAGCATAAAATAATGTTTAAGATTTAATAATTATAATATATAAAGTTGTGCTATAATATATACATGACTACAAAAATATTATGGTTAATAGTGGTTGCGCTCACAATTTATTTTTTATCAATAGCTTATCAAAAATATACAAGTAAAAACCTTATGATTAGTGATATAATAAACACAAGTGAGTACGACAAAAAATATTCTAAAATAGTTTTTGCTGGGGGATGTTTCTGGTGTACCGAAGCGGAGTTTAATCACTCCATAGGTGTGGTCTCTGCTATTTCAGG
>JAYTYR010000072.1:0-1100 GCA_043742265.1 bacterium
TTTTACGAGTGACCCAAAACTGCAAGAGCGTATCAACCATATCAAAAAAGAAATATCAGGTGCGGTTGGACAGTCTAACATCACTAGTTGGGAACTCAAGTTTATCAATAATCTACAGGAAGACCGCATAAACTTTGGGTCACAAAAACAGTTAGCTATCATGGATAGAATAGAAACCAAAGTATTTGGGACTGTTCAAAATAATGAAGACATCAAAAAAGGATTGGGAATATTATGACTATACAGGAGTTGTACCATAATAATGGTGTAAAGAAAATAGTGCTGCCTATTAGTATTATGACAGCTTTTGGGCATACACTGTCTGAGGGTGAAATAATAGATATTAATGAGGAGTTCTATAAAATTGAAAAAGTATCTCTTAACACTTTTACCAGTACTAAACTAAACATTATTAGTAGAAAGTGGTATCAGTTAAAAAGATGGGGTCATACTTTACTTAATTAAAAGGATTTTAACCATGCTAGTCTATATCAAAACATCGAGTACCCGAAAACGTAGGAATCCAACAGCAAAACAACGATTGCTTCAAGATAGTTGGGCTAAGTTATTAGCTAAATACGATATAAAGCCTTCCAAGGCTCTTAAAAAATCCCCCGAACACAATCCACCTATTAGACCCGTAACTACAGCCACAAGCTTGGCTACGCAGGTTGGTAACTGCAATGTAGTGCCCGTCATTATGTATACAGGTGATGCCCTTATCGGATTAAGTACAATGCACAAATCAAACACTGTTCCTGTCTTCTCGAAAGAGGAAGCAGAAGCACATGCCAAAATGAGGAGAGGTTAATGGAGATAGCTAAAAATCAAAAACACTTAGAAGTGCTCATCACCGTGATAGAGCGAGCGAAAGCTACTAATAAAAAATTGAATATGTCCAGGTGGCAAAGTTATAGAATTAATGGTGTAGAAAAAACAGAGCATGAATGTAAAACTGCTTGTTGTATGGCAGGCAGACTTGCTATTAGTCCTGAATTTAATGCATTAGGTGGAGTGTGTGATGATTATGGGTCGCCTATCTACTTAGAGGACAGGGGAGAACTAGCAATAAGTAACTTTATTGGGGTTGGATTAAAAAC
>JAYTYR010000073.1:0-1199 GCA_043742265.1 bacterium
TAAATAAAGCACTAATCAATATTAATGATACTGAGCATAAACTTAATACCTTAGATGAGTTAGGGGGTAAGGGCTATAACTTATCTATTATGAAAAAGTTGGGATTAAATATTCCACCAGCTTTCGTGATACCGACTAGTATTTGTCTGGTGTATCAAAAAGACCCACAAGCTGTCATGGCGATGATTCAATTCAGCCTTATCCCAAAAATGGTAAAACAGTTTACAGCAGAGTTCGGCTATATGCCTTTGCTATCTGTTCGTTCAGGCGCAAAAGTATCTATGCCCGGAATGATGGACACTATCTTAAATGTGGGATTAGATAGCACTACTTTAGAATTTTGGGTAGAAAAGTTGGGAGAAAAATGTGCTAATGACAGCTACTCCCGATTAATAGAAATGTACAGTAATGTATTATATGGCATTCCTTCTAAAGAATTTGAAGGTAAAAGTGTGGGGGGTAAAGAATTAGTGTATAAAAAATATACTAACTTTTTATTCCCTACTGCGGAAGAACAGCTTTTATATTCTATTGCAGCCGTATTTAAAAGTTGGGACACTGAGCGAGCTATTACTTATCGGAATATTCATAATATCCCTCACGATATGGGCACCGCAGTGGTGATTCAAGCAATGGTGTTCGGAAACTACAATAAGCACTCTTGTACAGGGGTGTTATTTAGTCGGAATCCCAGCAATGGTGAAAATGAAATAACGGGAGAATATCTAGTAAATGCTCAAGGGGAGGATGTGGTTGCGGGGACTAGAACCCCAGAACACATTTCTAAAATTAGTAACTGGAACCCCAAAATTGCCGAAGAACTATTGGATACTTTGAATTTATTGGAATCCCATTATAAAGATATGCAAGATGTGGAGTTCACGGTACAAGCGGGTACTTTATATATATTACAAACCAGAAATGGTAAACGAACCGCAGAAGCGGCTTTAAAAATAGCCACAGATTTATTCATGGATGCTACTATTGATAGCCCTACCTTATTTAAAAGGGTCAGTATGAAACAAGTCATTACTTGTATGCGCCCTAAAATTGACCCCTCTTTTAAAATACCCGCCGATTTCAAAGGCATTCCAGCTTCCAATGGTATTGTCACAGGCGTAGCAGTCCTTTCAAGTTTTGATGCAATTAATTGCAAACAGCCTTGTATATTAATCTCAAATGAAACTACTCCCGATGAT
>JAYTYR010000074.1:0-1614 GCA_043742265.1 bacterium
TGGAAAGGTATGGCCAATCCAGATACGCAGCCGTATGATACTATCAGGCTAACTATGATAGAAGCAAACAAAAAGATAAAAGCCTTGTCAAGTGATACAGATGAAAGTGTAGATGTGTATAATGGCAAAATGAGGCCATGGATACAGGACTTTTCTATCGGTACTAATTATGGTATAAATGAAGTCAATGCACAGATCAGAGCTTTACGAGAATTAAATATAAATTCGTATTTGATTTGGAATGCTAGTAATGTGTATACTAGAGGAGTGAAGTATTAAAAATGATAGTAAATAATAAAATTAAAATTTATGTAATCGCAGGTCCTACATCCAGTGGGAAAAGCGATAAAGCAGTAGAGCTAGCTCTCGAAATAAATGGTGAAGTGATTAGTGCTGATAGTCGCCAAGTGTATAGAGGATTAGATGTGGGGACTGGCAAGATCACGACAGAAGAAATGAAAGGTATTAAGCATCATTGTTTAGATATAGTAGATCCAGGCGAGAGATTTTCTGTATCTGATTGGCTCATACATGCTAGAGCAGCAATAGATGGTATTGTAAGCCGAGGCAAAGTACCGATAGTATGTGGTGGTACAGGCTTTTACATAGATGCTATCATCTATGGTCTACCAGAAAATAGTGGACCTAATTTAAAATTAAGAGAAGAGTTGGGTGGCTTGGATATATTTTCTTTGCAAATTAAATACAAAGCAAGTGCAGATCTATTCATTAATTCCCTTCCGCAAGAGAGAGAGACAGACCATTTGGATATTAAAAATAAAAGAAGATTAATAAGAGCGATAGAGATACAAGAATATAATAAAAGTAATGGATCTGTTTTTCAAAAAAGAAATAGAGAGCCACTCTATGATGTAGAATGGATAATGATAGATATAGATAAAGAAACTTTAAAAGAAAATATAAAAGTTAGATGTATCAAAAGACTAGATAATATAATCACAGAGACAAAAAGCTTACTCGCATCTGGAGACCATGAGTGGCTTTCAAGTATAGGTATAGAATATAAACAAATAATTTTATTTCTAGAAAATAATAATAAAGAATTTTTAGAAAGCAAAATCTCTGTCAGAGAAGAGTTAATAGAAAAAATAGTAAACAAAAGTTGGCAATATGCCAAGAGGCAGATGACATGGAATAGGAAGTATTGTAAATAATACAAAGAGTACGATTCATAGTGGTGCCTCTTTGTTTTTATCTTAAAGTTTGATATAATGGGCAGACTATGAAAACTATATTAAAAATACTGCGTGACCATACCTTGCGTAATCGTATATTATTCGTCCTGTTTATCCTTACTATATCGCGCGCTATCAGTGCTGTGCCCATATCGGGGGTGAGTAAGATAGAGTTAGCCAAGCTCTTTACTGATAATAATCAGCTATTTAGCGTGCTGAACATATTCTCAGGAGGTGGACTCAGTTCACTATCTATAGTGATGCTAGGAGTGGGGCCATATATCACGGCTAGTATCATAATGCAGCTGATGGGAGTGCTATATCCAAAACTAAAACAAATGCAACAAGAGGATGGCACTCGTGGTCGTCAACAATTCTCTCAATACACTAGATATCTCACTTTACCATTTGCGGTGGC
>JAYTYR010000075.1:0-1044 GCA_043742265.1 bacterium
CTTTTTATCTTTGAGTAAAGTCCATACTATAGCTAGTGCTTGTGGAGTGTTGAAGTCATTATTGACAGACTTTAAAAACTTCTTTGTATAAAGTTCCCCCTCAAATCCGTTCTCCCCCGTAAATGGAGGAGCCATATCAGACGAAGATAGTATTTTCATCTGTCTTTTTAATTTTTTATAAGCAGTAGAAGAAGCTTCTAATGCTTCCCAGGTGAAATTTTGTTTACTGCGATAATGTGCTTGTAAAAAGAAATATCGCAAAGCTAAAGGATCTATATCTTTTGCTATTATATCAGAAAGTAAATATGAGGTGCCTTCGCTTTTAGACATCTTTTTGTTATCCACCAAGAGATGCTCATTATGTATCCAGTAGTTAACATACTTTTCACCATTAGCAGACTCTGACTGTGCTATTTCATTGGTATGGTGCACAGGTATATGCTCTATACCACCCATGTGTATATCCAAATGAGTGCCGAGTAGTGCTTTACTCATCGCCGAGCATTCTATATGCCACCCTGGGAAGCCACGACTTTCGTCTCTATCCCCAAGGAGGGGGGAATACTCCCAAGTTTGTGATGCTCCTGCATGTGTACCTATAGCATAGATCCAGAGAGCAAAGTCCGCACTATTTCTTTTCTGTTCATCACTCACCTCACCATGTCCACTATGAGTATTTTGCAAATCTAGCTTTTGGCCAGAAAGTTCGGTATATTTTGGATATTGAGATATATCAAAATATATACCCTGTGTAGTCTCATAAGCAAAGCCTTTTATTAATAATTCATTTATCATTTTCTGCATCTCTTTTATAAAAGTAGTAGCTCTAGGTTTACTATCTGCGCTGTTAGCTTTTAGTAAAGTAGTGTCTCTTTCAAAGCTAGCTATATATTTGTCTGCTATAGCATCAGGAGTGAGACCCTCTCTATTGGCGGCTTTATCCATCCTATCTATACCAGTCTCGGCTAGCTCTATACCATGTCCATCATGACCGACTAGATTGTCACTAGTGAGATGTCCTACATCAGTGTAATTACGCACAAG
>JAYTYR010000076.1:0-13783 GCA_043742265.1 bacterium
AAAGATAAAAAGTAATGAAAAATTGAATCTTATTTATAAATTTAATGAGGTATTAGGTTTGGATTTATAATTTTGAAAAGTATATAGCGCCATATAGCATCGACATACCTAGTATAGTCATAAAGCTGGTCCAAAAATGTGGATGTCTATGTTGGCTCTCAGGTATGAGCTCACTAGCACCGATATACAAAAATAATCCAGCAAAAATAGATAATAATAACGACAAGTATTGCTCAGGTACTACTATGATCTGAGACAAAGCTATACCGACAAGTGGAGCTATAGCATCTAGTATTAGCCATCTCTTCGCTACTGATGTATTTTTTGATCCATCTCCTAACAAACTCAAATTGACAGTATTGATACCATCAGAAAAGTCATGTATGAGTACAGCTATAGCTACTATAGATCCGACCGTACTAGATACCTGAAAAGCTAAACCGATAGCCAGGCCATCGAGTATACTATGTATCACCAAACTCAAGTTGGATAGCGGAAATGTACTACTTTCTTTTATAAAAGTACGTTCCAATACTAAATAAATAGCAAATCCTAAAGCTACAAAAGCCATAATTATAGATAGATCATAGTGACTTTTACCTATTTCTATTGCTTCTGGTACAAGGTCAAACAACGCGACACCCATGACAGCCCCAGCAGAAAATCCCAGCATGAGATGTAGTCTGTCTTTAAAATAAATAGCGAAATACCCGCCAATAAAAGTCATCATTGACGCACTTATTCCTATTAAAAGTAAAGTCATATTTTTGATTTATATTTTATATTATAGCACCGTTTAGCTTTAATATAAAGGAATTATAACTTTCTCATATTTAAATTATAACTTTCTCATATTTACTTTCTTTAGTTCTGTCCTTATCGCTTTATAATCAGGTATAGACTGCTCTACTAGATCCCAAAATTTGGACGAATGATTCATCTCTTTCAGATGACATAGCTCATGCACTATGATATAGTCAGACTGTCTCTCTGTGAGTAAAGCCAATCTATAATTAAAATTAAGATTACCCTTTGAAGAGCAGCTTCCCCATCTACTACTTTGGTCTCTTATGGCTACACGATTATATTTAAAAAAAGTTTCATTTTTTTGTAAACTATAAATAGCATTATACTTTTCAAGTTTTCTACTTACTATCATTCTGGCTATTTCTTTATATTTTAAATATTCAGTATTTATTTTTTTAAAATTAGACTTTCTATTTATTTTTTTAAAGAAAAAAAGAGATGATACAGTAGGATTTTGCATATGTGAATAAATTATAACATAAAATAAACTTTTAATGTTATAATCATGTTAATGTCATTATACGAGCAAAAGAATAAACAAAAGTATAATTTTCTAAATGTACGTGAGATTTTGTTTTTCTTTTTTATAATAATACTTTTTATCAGTGGAGCGATGTATTATCATGAAAATTTCTCTCAAATAATAATGGCTCAACGTAATTATAATGAGATTAAAAGCCATATAGCCCGTAAAATAAAGCCTTGGCAGAAAGTTATATACAAAAATAATACGGACTACTATAACAGTGAATCTTATGGAGATGACATAAACCAAAAGCTAAGCACTACTTCCGTCACTATATTAGCTTATCATAATGTGAGAGAGTTCAAGCAAAGTGACTCTTTTATTGCTCGTGAAATGTATATAACTACGCCTGATATATTCTCTTCTGAGATGGCTTATTTACGTGATAACGATTATCATGTGATCAGTATGGATGATTTAATGGAAAGTTTGCATGGCATGAGGTCTATCGCCACCAATTCAGTCATTATAACTTTTGATGACGGTTATAAAAGTCAACATGACAACGCTCTCCCCATACTCGAACGATATAATATGACTGCTATATTTTTTATATACACTAAAGCGATAAGCACTTATAAAATCTCCATGACTTGGGATGATGTGAATGACCTAGTCGCCCATGACATGACTATAGGTGGACATTCGTATTCACATCCCAAGCTTAATAAAATTAGCGACCAAGACGAGTTAGAAATGGAAATAAAAAATAGCAAAGATACCATCGAAAAGCATATAGGTATACCTATATACTATTTCGCTTATCCTTATGGATTATACAACAGGAGAGTGATACAAGAAGTAAAAGATGCCGGCTATGTAGCTGCTCTAGTAGATAATGGTAGTAACACTCGTATCGTATATAGACCATACGAGATCAATAGATATAACATAGGTAACGATTTTGAAAACTTCAAGAAGGTGGTCAAATAATATTATAAGTGACCACCGTCGACAATACACTAAAGTGGTATGAGTATCAATAATTACGCAGTCTATCTGACAAGTCATGATTCCTGATCTTGTCATGGACTTTGGCTTCTATTTGACGTATACGCTCACGAGTGACGCCGAAAGCTTGGCCTACTTCCTCCAATGTATGCATATATCCATCATGGTCGCCTAGACCATTACGCATCTCGATGATGGCACGCTCTTTTTCTGACAAGGTCGATAATATAGCTTCGATCTGATCTCTCAATATACGTCTAGAGCTCTCTTGATCTGGGCTAGCTATTTTATCATCAGAGATGAATTCACCAAGTGTACTTTTATCATCATCATCCCCTATTGGTTTCTCTAGTGATACAGTATCCTGATTTATATTTTCTATCATATGCACTTTCTCGATGTCGAGGTCCATTTCTACTGCCATCTCTTCGCTTGTGGGGTCGCGCCCCAGATCCTGCGATAGCCTACGCCAAACTTGCTTGTACTTGGCTATAGTCTCTACCATATGCACCGGTATACGTATAGTACGCGACTGGTCAGCTAGAGCACGAGTAATAGCTTGACGTATCCACCAAGTGGCATAAGTAGAAAATTTAAATCCTTTAGACCATTCAAATTTGTCCACTGCTTTGAAAAGACCTAAATTACCCTCTTGTATCAGATCTAACAAGGCGAGATCAGCACTACGTCCCACATATTTCTTTGCTATACTCACCACCAGACGCAGATTAGCTTTGGCCAATGTATTCTTGGCTTCTGCATCTCCCCCCTCTATGCGCTTGGCGAGTACTGCCTCATCGCTACGATCTATAAGTGGGAATTGGCCTATTTCACGCAGATATATCTGTATAGAGTCATACGAGCCTTCATCTTTAGCGATCTTTGATATATCACTATCTAGATCCAACATGTTTCTACCCTCTAGTATCTCTATCTTGGCTACAGAGAATCTCTCATACAGCTGCTCGAGGAACTCTATATCAGTCTCCACATTTGGAAACACTTTCAGCACTTCATCATATGTAATATATCCACGCTCTTTACCTTTAATCATCAGCTCTGTTAGCGTGCTCTCTCTGACCATACTCTTTTTGGTCTCTGCTTTATTTTCTTTCTTTATTATTACCTTTTTAACAACCACTTTTTTAGTTTTATATGAGGGTGCGATCTTTTTTTTGTTATTTATTATATTTCCTTTATTAGAAATTTTATTTTTTGCAAAAGGTTTTTTAGATATACTTTTTTTACTTACAGACCTAGGCTTTGGCGAAGGCTGTTTTTTAGTTGATTTATTTTTATTTTGTGAGGTCTTGCCTGCACTTGTATTCGAAACTTGTTTTTTGTTCACAGATTTGACTGCGACTTTTTTGCTTATAGTTTTTTTAGCTTTAATGTTTATTACTTTTTTAGTTTTAGTAATGACACTTTGTGTAGTGAATTTAGCTTTGTTACCATTTGCGTTTTTATTTGATTTTGAAATTTGCTTTTTTATTGCCATACTATAAACACGTCACTACAGTGACGTGTTTATTACTATATCATACTTTTAGTAAAATAACAATTAGAGATAAAATTCTAGTTTTATATTGCTAATTTTATTTATTACTTCTTATCTCAATTTATAAGCTATAGTCACATTTGATACTACCTTATTTTGACCGGATGACATCTCTATCGGAGTAGCAGGAGCTGAGACTGATGTCTCTTCTTTCGCAGTAGGCCTCATCGATTGTGCTACATAATCGTACACACCGTTGTCTACATCACTGTATGACACGATCTCATCTATATCTATGTCTAGCTGACTGGAAAGGACTTTAGCTTTAGCTTTAGCTTCTGCTATAGCTTTACCTCTTGCTTCTTCTTTGGCTTTACTCATATCATCAACTACAAAATTGGGACCAGATACATTATTAACTCCTGCTGATCCTAGTGCCTCCAACACTTTACCGGCATTATCTAAATCTCTGACCTTTACTCTCACATTATGTGACACTTCATAGCCTTCTAGCTTTTGCTTTGGTATACAAGGTATACCCGAAATCGTATGCGGACAATTATCATAATTATATTTTGGGGATACTGTGTAATAAGTACTTTTTACATCTTTATCGTCAACTTTTAAATCAGATAAAACTTTCTTCACCATCAACATCTTGTTGTTCGCTGCTGTCTGAGCTTCTTTACTACTACTTTTCACTTCATTAATTGTGAACTCGAGAGTGGCTACATCTGGAGTCACATAGACTATGCCTTCGCCTGTCACAGCCACTGTTTGATAATTAGAGTTGGCCATACCTTCCCAACTTTTATACATGGTCACCGACCATGTCAACAACATAGCTATACCAGCAATGGCTAGCCAATTTAAACTTCTAAATAGATTTTCTTTTTGCATATATTCTTTTTTATTAAAATTTTAATTAAATTAGTAATATTTTTATCACCATTTAAAGTATAACAGATTTAATGCTATAATGTAACAATGATATTCGACCGACATATATTTCTGCTTCGTCATGGTGAGACCATACTTAACAAAGAGCATATTAGACAAGGCTCTGACGGGGCTTTGAGTCCCAACGGACGTGAGCAAGCTAGCAAGGCCGCCACTAGGCTTTTACCATTTAAAATAAAAAAAATGTATACGAGTCCGTTTGAACGTACCATAGAGACGGCTAATATAGTATCTACTACTATAAAATTGCCCTACACTTTATGTGACCTGCTAGAGGAAAGACGTAATCCGACCGAAATCATCGGTCGTAACTATGAAGACCCTCTCACTGTACAAGTAATAAACTATATAGATAAATCTTTCCATGACCCTGATGCCAGATACTCAGATGAAGAAAATTTTAATGATCTCAAATCTAGAGCCATAGCCCTTAAAAAATTCCTTGCAGAAAATGCAATAAATAACACCCTCTGCGTGTCACATGGTATACTCCTTAAAATGTTTATGTCTGTGCTTTTAATAGGCGATGCATTGACTGTACCAGACTATATAAAGCTATCAGTATATAACCCCGCTGACAACGCTGCCATTTCTCTCATAAGCTATAATCCTATCAAGAAACTTTTTAACAAAAACCCTTGGACTATACTCGCCTACAATGACACATCTCTCTGAGATATTTATTTAGTTCTTTTTGTGGAGGTGGCTATGTCTTTGGCCTCCTCTAGCTTATGCATTGTTTGTACATCTGATTTTACTTGCGCTAATTCTTTTTGTAAAGCTTCTATATTTGGATTAAATTTTATAAGAGCCTCTATGATTAGTACATAATCGCCAAACCTTTTTGCACGTAAATATTCATGGGCTAGAGAGTAAGCCAAATTTTGATTACTCATATCTGACTTTAAGGCTTCTTCTAAAACTAATATTTTTTGATTTATTTTACCTTCTGATTCCAATATATCGACCAATGTCATATAAGCTGGTAAATAATTATACTTTATTGATAGCATTTTATCTATAAGTGCGGCTGTATTTTCTCTTTTACCTTTTACATATTCTAATTTTGACAAAGAGATCATGTTATCAGGATTGTATGGATCTAGAGATATGGCTCTATCATAATCAGCTTTGGCCAATTCATAATTGGTACCAGTAGCGATAGTCAATGCAGCCTGATATATACTCGCTCTTAATAAATAGGCATCCGGCTTGTTTATGTTTTTATATACTGATAATGTGGCAGAATTAATAGCTTTATCTACTAGATTAGAGATTTGTTTTTGTGTCTCTACGGGTAAAGAGTTAAAGCTCACAATACTATTTTGATTTGTTGAGCCACTACTTGCATTTGATGTGTTTTCTTTTTGTTTTTTATTTACAGTTGCAGTATATAGCTCAGAGGCTTCTTGTATATACGCCTTGGCTTTTATCCCATCTACATATTGATTGGTATAAATATTTCCAGCACTATTTAAACCACTTTGCAACTTTAGATAATCTTTGTCAGCATTAAATGTAGTCAAGACTTTATCTACACTTTTATAAGAATAATATTTACACACGATTAACAAAATACAAACAACTAGTATAATAAACGCCAAGATATTTTTATAAGAAGTGACGCTATTTTCGTTTTTACTGGTGGGAGTACCTATTAATAAGACATAGTATACAAAAAACAAGAAATCATTACTGACAAAAATTATAAGTAAAGTAGATACTGTTATTGCGACCATATGTACTAGTATTTTATTTCTCTCTCTACTATCTTGTATGCCTTCTTTATCTTTTCTTATGCTATATAATTCTTTAATTTTGAGTATAGCGATCACCAATACAAGTATAGAACCTATACCAATTTCTAATGCTAATTTATAAAAAGTGGTAGCTGGCTGATCGGGATTATAATTATAATATTGACCGACTATGGTCGAGGTAGGCCTGTGACTATACCATATAGAGCTAAATTGATTTGGTCCCACGCCCAAAAATAAATTAGATACGATAGTATCGCCCAATAGACTTAATGAAGTGCTAGTGTCTGGGCGTAAATCACCATAAGAAACTTTATAATGCGTGAGCAGTGCTCCAGACACATTGTTACGCATACTCTCTGGCATAGACCCAGATATCTCGCCAGTCATAGCTAGCAGTATGCTGACTACAGCCAAGGATAAAGCTAAACCTCGCATAATTATTTTATTCCTTGCATCAAACAAAGTAGTCATCATAGTAGCTGCAGTGACGAAGCTAATGGTCGTGAGCAGCGCCCAATCCATATAGTCCCAATATATATGAGTATACAAGACATACATAGCGGTCATCGTCATCAGACATGGTATATACAATGTTATCACTAGTCTGATAGTTTTATATTTGTGAGACCAAAAAGTATTTAATAAATATATAAAAGCCCCAAGCGCTACATATACTACTACATTATGATCAAGTATACCCCCATAAAAAAATGAAGCACGCGGATTAACAGATAACAGCGCCGAGACCAATATGACTAGCGCTAATAATCTATAAGCGTTTTTAATATTTAAAATTATCATAATATATATTCTAGCACAATAAAATGGCATAGATAGGACTTATCCACATTTTATAAGCTAATAAATCTAACTTGACCTCGCGTAATTATGCTATAATAATAAAACCATGGACAATAACTCTACAATTTATAATCCATATCAAGATATTCCTTATCATGATGTCAACGCGCCTAATCTGGATATAGCAAACATCCCCAGAAAGCACAGCAAACTGGCCATAGTAGTATATATAGGCGTAGCTATATTGGTAAATTTATTACTTTTAATGTATATAAACGGTAGACATATTTATAAATCAGAAAACACAGAAATACTTAGTAATAGTACAACTACTAAATAGCAATATGCTTTTATCTAAGCTTAAATAAATATAGAGCAAGTAAAACCAGTAGAGTTACCAACAATAAATTAGACGCCACCATTATCCAATTGTTTTGATTTGCTGATATATTTTTGTTATCTAGTATTTCTTTATTGCTTTCTGATACATTTACAATCTGATTGTTATCTGGTGTATTTATTTTTTTATCTTCAATAATTTTTGCTAGTGAATGATCATTGATCTCATACACCACAGGTAGGTCCTCCACATATGGCGATATCGCCGTAGTATGCTGATTAGCTCTACGAAATACTTTAAGTCCATTATCTATATCCAGCTTTTCCCAACCACTCGCAACAAGTAAGCTATTTAGAGCCTCTTCATCTAGCTCTCTATTGATAGCTATTATTCTTGTTATTACTTCTTCTATAGTTTTGATTGGCATAGATTTAATTATATCATAAATTATTAATTGCTGCCGCTATTAGACCATCAAAAAGCGGGTGTGTGTGGTCTGGTCGCGCTAGGAATTCTGGATGTGACTGTATGCCAATGAAATAAGGATGGGAATTTAGCTCTACTATTTCTACCAGACCGAGGTCAGATATACCTGATGTTACAAGGCCTTTTTCTGATAATGACTTTACAAACTTATTATTAACTTCATATCTATGCCTATGTCTCTCTATTATCTTCATACTTTCAGTATTTTTAATTTCTTTTTTATTTTCTAAACTATTAACATTATTTTTAAAAAGTTTATACGCTAAAGTACCCTTCTTCACATTACATACATAGTCCCCCAGCCTCATACTGCCGCCCATATCCTGATTTTCTATTTTGTCTATTTGTGAGTGTTGTATATCTATTATATTATTTTGGGTGTGACTATTTACTTCTGTAGTATGTGCATCTTTTAAATTTAAAACATTACGCGCATATTCAACCACAGCCAGCTGCATGCCATAACATATACCCAGATATGGGACATTATTTTCTCTTGCATACTTTATGACATTGATTATGCCTTCTACTCCTCTAGACCCAAATCCACCCGGCACGATGATCGCATCATAGCTTTTCAGTTTTTCTAAATTATTTTTTACTTTTTTATTACTATTAATAATTTTATTTATTTCAAAATCTTCAGCGCTTATCCATTCTATTTTTGGTTTCTTGTTGTATTTATAACTACTATATTTAATAGCTTCTATTACTGATATGTATGAATCGCTGATCACAAACTCCCCTGCCGTGAAGTATTTACCTATTACTCCTATCCTGATTTCTTCTTTACTTTGTTTGATTTTTTTAGACAGTTCTATAATTGGATTTTGTTTTTTACTTTTTATATTCGTAGAATTGTCTTTTATTTTTAATTTATTTATTAAAATTTTACTCACATTATCTCTTTCAAAATTTTCTACTATATCATATATACTTTCCACATCAGGGGCCGAGATTACAGCCCTACTGTCGATGTTACAAAACATCGCCACTTTATCTTTCCTTATTTGATCCAGAGACACTTTACTCCTAGCCATTATAACGTCTGGATTGATTCCTACTGCATTCAATGATCTGACAGCATGCTGAGTTGGTTTGGTTTTGATCTCACCACCGTCAAAAAGTATAGGGAAATAGGATACCATTACTACTGCTACATCATCTGGACTTTTATATTTCATGAGCCTTATGGCTTCTAAAAAAAGTAAGTTCTCATATTCTCCTACTGTACCGCCAATCTCGATAAAAATGATATCCGCTTTGTCTTTCGTCGCACATCTCTCTATCCTATTTATTACCTCCATTGGTATATGGGGTACTACCTGCACACATTTACCATCATACTTTAGGGCTCTCTCATTTTCTATTACTGATCTATATACACGACCGGTAGTCATATAATTATCTCTGCTTAGTGACTGATCGAGGAATCGTTCATAATTCCCCATATCCTGATCACATTCATCTCCATCAGATGTTACGAAAACTTCCCCATGCTCTATTGGATTCATAGTGCCTGCATCCACATTGATATACGGATCGATTTTCATCGCTGATACATTATAGCCTTTGTATTTAAAGATATTGGCCAATGATGCAGTCGTGACACCTTTACCTACTCCACTCATCACACCACCAACTACGAATACATATTTGACATTTTTTAACATCTTTATATTATACCATCTCAATGATTAAAATCAAAAACTCAAAGTGGATGGCGAAATGCTTAGTTACATTTAACTAAGCAGCTAATTCAGACACTCGTTTGCTCTCGCTATCAAATCATCGAGCTCTACATCAGCTTTTAAAAGGTAAAAAGCTGGACTATACTTCGTCACTGTCTCTAGCATATCATTGTCTAGCATCAAGTTGGTCAACAATATTATCTTTACATTTGTACCCCACCCTCCTCTACTTTCCCGTAAAGTCTGCATGATAGACAGTCCTGACATGCCCGGCAAATTGATATCTAATATTAGTAGATCTGGCTCTATATCTGTCGCTATTTGTAAACCGATAATACCGTCAGTAGCTGTAGTAACAGCGAAATTCGCCTTCTTAAATGCCTCATTAAGGGCTGAGATCATTACTGCATCATCTTCTATTATTAATACTTTTCTATTTATTTTCATATTTTATTTCTTTTTCTTTTGTAATTTCTAATTCTGTTTCTGATAAATTAGAGACAGAGTTATAGAGATCTGCAAGATCTTTGAGCTCTACTATAAATGTAGTGCCGTCTATGTCATCAGACCGCACAGTGATATTGCCGCCACATAGCTCGACGAATGACTTTGCTATATAGAGCCCAAGTCCACCTATCTCTTGTATTATTTTTTTCTGGTCTACACGTTCGCGAGAGAATTTATCAAAAATAGTTTTCTGTTTTTCTTCTGGTATGGATGGACCATCATTGTGTACACTTATTATTATACCATATGGCATATTAATTATTTTTATTTTGATCTCACTTTCTGCTCCACCATAATAAATAGAGTTACTAATAATGTTTTTCAATGCTTCGGCAAGGAGGAATTTATCAACATCTATATTACGCTCTGTACCATCCTTGATAATCGACACTGTTTGTTTGTTTTTATCTAAAGAAGATTTAAACATTCTAAGTATATCATCTATCAAAATCGTCACGTTGACGGACTCTCTCTTTGCGACTTGACTGCCAGTCTCTACTTTGATCACACTGAGCAGATTAGAGATGAGATCTATCATTTTCCTATTGGCATCTTTGATACTTTTTATTTTTTCTTTTACATCATCATTCAAAGTCTCATCTTTTATCAAAAGATCCAAAGTCCATTTCATACCAGATAGCGGAGTACGCAGCTGATGTGATACTATAGCTACAAAATCATCTTTGGACTTGTTAAAACTATTTACCATCTCATTGTATGATACAGCCTCCCTATTAAGCTTAAGAGCGAAATATAAAATAAGAAACATAAATATAAACCAAATCGAAAATATAGGCAGCACATAAGTCACACCATTAATAGTATCAACCATTAAGAACATAGTAGCGACAAAGCCCAACGAGTACATAGTCACGATAGTGCTCACTGTGAATACTGCCACCAACTTTGCTATCGGTGTGCGCCCCAGTCTGACATAAAATAAATATGCTTGATAGGCAATATACGCACTACCAATAATGAGCATTGGCCACCCTACATACAGTATTGCAGACTTTATTATTTCATAATTTGAAAAGATATTTTGCATGTGTCATTTACATCTAATTATATCATGCTTCTCCTCTTTATATATCTCTTTATTAACTGATACACAATAGGTAAAGTCGTGACGCCTAATATAGTGAAGACTATAGCTTCTATATGATTTCCTATACCAGGTATACTATTACCTAGCCAATATGCAGGCATGACCAATGATACACTCCACAATAATGACCCGATAATACTGTATGTGACATATTTACGATATTTCATTTTTACCATTCCAGCCACCATCGGTGCGAAAGTCCTCATCATTGGTATATACCTTTGTATCAGAACTATTTTGTCTCCATATTTATTAAAAGCATAGTGCGCCTCTTTTATATATTCATCTTTAAAAATTTTTAAAAGCCAGGTGTGTTTATTTTTCTTTTGTATATTCTCTCTCCATATTTCTAGCTTTTTCCCTATTTCATATCCAATTAAATTACCTAAAAATCCACCGACAGCAAACATTACTATAGTGATATACAGATTGAATTTGTCTGCTGACGCAAGTATGCCAGCAGCGATGAGCATCGAGTCACCTGGCAGCATAAAGAATATACCGTTCTCTATCATTGCTATAGATAACATTGCTACGTACCCGTATGAATTTAAAAGTATAGCGATGTCAAACATAGATGTATTATAGCATAGAAAATAGCAGATATGCCCTCGTCCTGCCTTTTACTCCTCGTCACTCTCCTCCTCATCTGTGTCGATATCATCTATCGGGCCATTTTTACGATCTAGATAGCGCTGTAGTATGATCGCTGCTGCCCTATCATCTACATCACGCTCTCCGTCTATACGACGTGCCTCTACCGAGCTATACCACTCTTTCTCAAAAGCGATACTGACGTCCGCTAGGTGGCTAGACTTCATAGATTTGCTTTCTGCTAATTTAGCGTGTAAATCCCCTATTTCATTTTCTAAATCGATAGCGAATTCGCGCGCTAGACGTGCCACTGGATTCGGCTTGCCACTACCATCTAGACTTTCTCCTATTACTATCGTATCTATTCTCATAGCTATCACTATTTCTAATATGTCCCTCATTAGATTTTTATCATTTGGACATATCATCATCGGGAAGGCGAGGCGTCCATCATCATCACTATTTGCCACACCGACCTTCTTGGTTCCAAAGTCTATTCCTAAATATTTCATATACATATTATAACATAAATAAAAAACTTTTTCTTATAACATTTCTTACACATTTATTTTGTATTTGCCTTCTTGTTTTTTTATCTTAAAAAAGTTAATATATAAACATGAATTTCAATAAAACTAGCATTTTTACAAATACTCGTGGTAGAGAGATACAATGCAACATCGACAAAGATTTTGTTTTTAAAAATAAAAAAAATGACAGTCAGGAAGATCTTCTTTATAATATCAGAGCTGGTGAAGACGGTGTTATATTTTTAAATGAAGAGAGACTCGCATCCGCCACCGACGACTCTGGCTGGCTGATACAAATCGAAGACGCTTATATGCCTGATACTGATACTGTAGTCATCGTCAGTAGTGATGGAGTTATAGCTTTATATGAAAATAGCCTTAAAAATAAGGATAAAAATATCATTGCTAATGATTGGAAATATAAAATACTTTTAGAAAATAGTGAGTGTTATTATGATATTTTAGAAGCTATAATATCAAAAAAAGTTAATAGTATTAAAAAAGAAAAAGTTTTATCTTTAAAAGTTATAACTGAATTTAGTGGAGAAATTATTTTAGATTTTACTTTGTAAAATTTATCTTAAGAGTGTGCCATTCGGTAATTTTGTCTCCGTAGGAAAAAGAGAAAAGGTATCATCGATAGACTCACTATCAGTCTTTGGCTCACTGGAGCTTGGCGCAGATGCGGCGAGTATCATCGCTTCACTCACATATTTACCCATCATTTTCCTTGGTGCTAGGTTGGTCACAAAAGGGAATTGTCTTCCCACTAGATCATCTATACTTTTGTATTTCTTTATACCCGACATTACATTTCTATACTTAAGCTTTTCTTTTTGTATTAATCTTCCGTCTTCATTTTCTTCTTCTTGTATTTCTTTTTCTCCAAAGTCCACAGTGAGCTGATACAGCTTGTCGCTACCTTCTACTTCTTTAACATACAACACAGTGCCTAGCTTGATCTCGACTTTTGCAAAGTCATCTATAGATATATATTCTTTTTTAATTTCTTTTATTTCTTCTTTCATGTTTTTTATATTATATAAATAATAATTATTTACCTATAATTATATTTTCTTTGTGTGTGGTAGATCTATTTTCATAATAACTCACATCATTGCCTGGACCCAATTTCCAAAAAAGGAAGCCAAATACTAATACGACAAAAATTATAAAAGCTTTATACATAATTATTATTATAACATATTTTATTTTTATTCATAC
>JAYTYR010000077.1:0-7908 GCA_043742265.1 bacterium
AGACTATAGAGCGTATGTGTGGACGCTCTGGAGCGGATCTCATCGTTCAAATTTTACCTTTTATAATAGAAGGCGCGCTCAAACCGATAGCCCAAGACAGTAGCAAAGTCACCATTTGTAAATTTATAAAGAAAGAGCAGGGAGAGGTCGTGTTCCCATTTGACCCAGTCGAGCTGAAAAACAAGTGGCATGCATTACGTCCTTGGCCTGGTGTATTCTTTTTTGTCAAACATGGAGATAAAAATTTACGAGTTAAAATAAATCAAATAGATATTTCTACTTTAGATATATTGCGCGTCACTCCAGAAGGTAAAAGTGAGATGGATTGGGAAAGTTTTAGGAGGGGATACATGTAAACATAGAGGGGACGCCGCAGGCGCCCCCTCTATGTTTACTCTGCTACTACTTTATTTACCATCACATCTGTCAACGGCCTATCGGTAGGCTGTACTGGATATGCAGTAGTCTTTACATTTTGTATTTGATCTACTATGTTCATACCACTCACTACATGTGCAAACACTGTGTAGTCTGGCTTTAGTCCTGCTCCAGATTTGGCAGAGACGATAAAGAATTGGCTACCATTCGTATTTGGTCCTGAGTTTGCCATCGCGACAGTGCCATATGTGTACTTTTCAGATCCTGACAGCTCATCTGCGAATTTGTATCCTGGTCCACCCATACCCCACATCGCTATATTGGTCGTGTCTTTACTATTTGGATCTCCAGTTTGTATCATGAAGTCCTTAATCACACGATGAAACCGCACTCCATCATAAAATCCTTTACCCATCAAAGTCTTGAAATTCTCTACAGTCTTTGGTGAGCCACTATTAAACTCTATCACTATATCACCCATACTCGTACTTATTTTTGCTCTATTTTTATCCATTTTATTTATCTTATTATTTGTAGTAGTCGCATTATACACCGGCATAGTTGTACTCGCAACTGTATTTGTGTCTATTTTTTTACTTAAGTCTATATCGGGATTGTCATTGTAATTTGCAATATAAAACAAAAAAATTACAGACACTAAAACCCCTATACTTATTATCCATTTCTTATTCATATTATTCTCTATTTGATTTTAACATATCTTTGAATCTCCTTGATAATTGCCTAGCTCTATTTATCAGTCTATCCTTTTTCTCGGCTAATTCGGCGTCTAATTTATCGCGAGCGGCATCTATAGCTTTATACATATCATCCTTTACACATTCTATATGCACGCTCCTGCTGCCGATGACCGTATGTGCCTTACAAGAGAAGTGTTCTCCGTTATGATGATGCCCCTCGCTCTTGCCTAGCTCTATTTGCAATTGGATATTTTCATTATCTTTGATATTGAGTGTACTCATTTTTTCAAAAGCGTATTCGCGAATAGCACTTGTCAATTCCATTGCATGAGATTTGATGATTATATTCATATTATTATTTTTAAAATTATCATTAATAAAACTTGGGCTATTAACAAATCCACTTACAGTGTGAATTTGTTAATACTATATAGATCCGCCACCTCATCTGTCGCTTCGATGTCAGTGTTGTTACTTTTTCTCATCTCTTCTATATCTCTATCATCTATATTATTTGTATCTGTTAAGAGATCTGATCCTAATATACTATTGTTTGTTATGTCTGTATTCTCTTCTGTATATACACCGATAGATGCTCCGTCAGCTCTTATTTTATCAAACATACCTTGATGAGTCTTATTTTCTCCGACCGATCGTATCAGATTTGATATACCCAGCAGCTCATCATAAGAGAAATAGTCAATAGATATTTTCCCCCCACGCTCCTTGGGCTCTATAGTCACACGCGTACCTAGTGATGATGCCAAAGTCTCTTCCATTTCTACTACATCTGCTGATATATATTTACTTTTCTTCCTTACTTTATCATAGGCGATACGACGAGCCAGCCTCTCTGCCTCTCTCACTGTCATTTTGCGTAGCATCATCTCTTTAAAGAGGGTCATCTGCTCTTCGGCTCTGTCGATTAGCATTAGTAGAGGCCTAGTATGGCCTTCGCTAATATGACCTTTGATGAGAGCATCTAATATCTCTTGGGGTAGCATCAGCACGCGCACGGTGTTGGACACATATTCTCTACTTTTACTCACCTTCTTGCCTATTTCTGTCCAAGTAAGCTTGAACTCCTCCGCCAGCTGCTGATACGCCATCGCTCTCTCTACCGCATTGAGATCTGATCTGACTACATTCTCGATGATAGCTAGCTCTAGCTTTTCTCTATTATCATGTCCTACCCTGATGATACAAGGCACTTGTGACAGGCCTGCCAGCTTGGATGCACGCTGACGACGCTCTCCAGCGATTAGCTCATAACGCGTCTCTATCGATCCATCATCATTATGTACTTCTGCACGAGACAGTACCAGCGGCTGCAATATGCCGTATTGCTTTATGCTATCTGCTAGCTCTTGGAGTGCATGTATTTCAAACTCCCTCCTCGGCTGATAAGGGTTGGGATGTATTTTATCTATTTCTATCCAGAAAATTGCATTTTCCATTGTTGCCATATGTATATATTATAGCACAAAATTTAAAACTAGTATTGTGAATTGGTGTATAATTTTATCTTTACATAAAAATAACGAGCTAATCTAAACTATGAAAGTTAGCATCTCCCCCTATACTAGAGAGAGCAGATAATCCTTCAGCATTTGTTAAGCTATCAAAGTTAGCATCTCCCCCTATACTAGAGAGAGCAGATAATCCTTCGGAGGAGGTTAACCTATAAAAGTTAGCATCTCCGCCTATGGTAGAGAGTGCAGATAATCCTTCGGAGGAGGTTAAGCCACCAAAGTAAGCATCTCCGCCTATGGTAGAGAGGGCAGATAATCCTTCGGAGGAGGTTAATCTATAGAAGTTAGTATACCCACCTATTGTAGAGAGTGCGTCATAGCTAGCTGTCGTAGATAAGTCTATTAGATTACCCTTAACTTCTTTTATATCTCTTTTGATATTTGGGGACACTAAGGTTAAGTCTAGTGTGAGTCCTTCTATGCCACATAGCCTCAAGACTTGATCTTTTGTATAGCTGCTGTCTATTGGTAGGTCACCATTTAGTACTTTATAACTATTATTAGGGTATATAGATTTATCTATCAGCTTAAATGATAGCATACGTCCTTTCAATTTCAATCTTTCGTTATTTGACATATTTATTCATATGGGAAAACCATAGAAAATGTTTTGCGAGTAACCTCTATTTTAACAGGATTTATTGATGCACAAATAACTTTTATCATAAAAGTATTATATCATATTATGAAAGTGGTGCAAATAATTGCTTTAGTTCTGTATATTTTGCAGGGTCGAGTAATGCTTCATAGAGGTCTGGAATGATTTCTTTTTCCATGAACTTTCTATTGCGAGCCATTCGTAGAAAATCATCAAACGAGACTGTTTTCAAATCAATTTTCTCACCACCATCGAGTGCTTGGTCTGCTACTTTTTTACACCCTTTTGCAATAAAGAAATATACGACCCAATCAATCTTGGATGAGGGTGTTCTGATTTCCAGAGTACATATTCTGATGCTTCGTAGCCAGTTTCTTCAAGGAACTCTCTCTTTGCTGCTTCAAAGATATCCTCACCTTCCTCAACACGACCACCACATGCTCCGATGAACGGAGTCTTGCCCGGCTGCTCTTGTTCTGTGAGGAGAATACTTCCGTCATCAAGCACTGGGAATACAACGACTGTGTCTGGTCGCTTCAGTTTTTCAAAAGTTTTTGTAGTGCCGTCATACATCGGCTGTTGCCATTGGAATACATCAAAGATTTTGCCTTTGTAAGTGCATTCTGCGTGTTCTGGTATTGGTTGATTTGATTGTGGGCGTGTGATTTGCATATTAGTTTATCCTTGTTGAAAACTCTCCTTTAAAAATATTCATGTGCCGATTCAGCGTGGATTTCCGAACTATACATTAGTAGATTTTACTTAAAAGAGATGGTTAGTATAATGAATTTATTGACTCTGTAACCTATCTGCATTAGCTTGCAATATACATATATATATATTATAATTAAATTTAATTTAATAGACTTATAAAATAATGATATGTCGAGCATTTTTAAAAATAAAAAATCTGAAACAAAAATTGAAAAAGAGACTTTGGTAAACGATTTATTGTCTAGAAGTGTTTCAGAGATACTGCCATCTAAAGATAATCTTAGAGAAATCCTGCTTTCCGATAAAAAGCTGAATGTGTATATAGGAGCAGATGCTACAGGATCTTCTTTACATCTTGGCCATGCGACTAATTATATTATTTTAGAAAAATTTAGAAAACTTGGACATAATGTTTTTATACTTATAGGAGACTTTACTGCTAGGATAGGTGACCCCACAGACAAGACGTCAACTAGAGTGCAATTATCTAGAAAAGAAGTAACAGAGAATGCAAAAGATTGGCTGAGACAGCTAGAGCCCATTATAGATGTATACAATAAGTCAAATAAAGTAAATGTAGTATATAATCATGACTGGCTATCTAAATTAGATTTGGAAGACATAATAGACCTGTCTTCCAACTTTACAGTTCAGCAAATGTTAGAGAGGGACATGTTTGAAAAAAGAATAAAAGGGAATAAGCCTATTTATATGCATGAATTTTTTTACCCACTAATGCAAGGTTATGATAGTGTTTTTATGGATATAGATGTGGAGATATGTGGCAATGATCAGAAATTTAATGCCATGATGGGCAGAACCTTAGTCAAAAGATACAAGAAAAAAGAAAAGTTTGTTTTTATAACTAATCTTTTAGAAAACCCTAAAACCAAAGAAAAGATGATGTCAAAAAGTCTTGGTGCGGGCGTATTCTTAGACATGGATCCAGATCAAATGTTTGAAAAAATAATGGAGCAAGCCGATGAAAATATCCCACAATTATACATGGACTGCACTTACAAAAGTGAGGCAGATATTTTAAGTATAAAAAAGTCTTTAGATGAAGAAACTGTAAACCCTAGAGATCTGAAAATGGAGCTAGCGAAAGAAATTGTGGGTATTTATTATGGGCATGAATCTGCCGAGAAAGCTAGTCAAAACTTTATAAGTATTTTTCAAAAAGGTCTCTTGCCAGAAAATATTAAATCATTTAAGATTACTAAAGAAAAAAACATACTAGAGTTAGTTGTTGCTATTGGCTTTGCTCCTAGTAAAACTAAAGCAACAAAAGAGATTGAACAAGGTTCTATAAAAGTTAACTCTGTAAAAATAGGTTTAGATTTTGATATTACGCATAATTCAGAATTTATTTTACAAAAAGGTAAAAAAGAGTTTGTAAAAGTAATATTATAGAATATGAAAATTCCACTTAAAAAGATTAAATTACAGTTAAATAAACATAAATTAAGTGATCTAGGTAAGAGAGTTGGTTCTCTGGGTATAGAAACAGAATAAGATTTTTATAACCTTCCGTTTACCACTAAAGAAGGCTTAAGGAAACATTATCCTACGGGAACTCTTTCTGTTGATTTTGATAAAGTTATAGAAGTACACATGTCTTCTGGCACAACTGGAAAGCCGACACTTTCTCTGTATACTAAAAAAGATCTAGAGTTAAGTAATAAAGCTCTCAGTGTAGCTTGGGGAAACTTTGGTGTAACTGAAAAAAGTAGAGTTCAATTTATAATGAGTTACGGGTTGTTTAGTGGTGCTCCAATAAATACATTGGCCATACAGTACATAGGAGCTTTTGTGCTTCCGGCTGGGATACAGCCCATCTCCAGACAGTTGGATCTAATGAGAGATTTTAAGATAGATACAGTTATAATGACTCCAAGTTTTTTGTTTCATTTATGGGACTATTTTAAATTAAACGATATTAAGTGGTCTGAGTTTAGTGTTAAAACTATTATTGTTGCTGGTGAAATATACAATCAAGACCTAAAAAATATAATAAAGAAAGAATCCAGTTTAAATATTTTTGACCATTACGGATTATGTGAAGTCAATACAGGTATTATATACGAATGTAAACTGTGTGGAGAAATGGCTTCTCTGAAAAATCATGTTTTTGTAGAAGTGATTGATGATAAAGGTAAAAACGTCAATATTGGCGAATTAGGGGAACTTGTTTTAACATCCTTAGAGAAAGAAGCTACTCCTATTCTGAGATACAAAACAGGAGATATTGTTACATATAAAGGGGAATCAAAAAACTGTATTAATTGTATAGGATCAACTCTGGTCTCTAGAGTCTCCTCTAGAGAAGGTAAGACAATTTTTTACAAAGGTATAAAAATAGAGCCATATGATCTACGAGACGTTATTTATGTAAAATTTTCAGGTAAAATTTTACATAGAATACACATAGAAGTTCCAGAAAACCTATTTATTAAAGAGCCGAATATTAAAATAGAGATTCTTTCAGAGCAGGATCTGTATTTGAAGAAAGATATAGAAGAGCTAGTTTATAATACTTTCAAAGTTAAGTTCTCAGTTGAAATTGTTCCCAGAGGATATTTTAAAGAATTAACAACCAATAAGGATGATATAGTAACATATGTTAAATAAAAATAAAATACAATTTGCTGAAGCCTTGGTAAAAAATATCAAAAATTTTCTTTTATCTAATAAAGATACTATCTTTAAGTACAATAAGGATATAACAGAAGATACATATAACACTATAATGGATGATTTTACATTTGTTATTAACTATTTAGATAACTATATTGAAACAAATAGGAATCTACTTATGGGTAATACAATAAAAAAGAAAGGAGACGTCCTAGTTATATTGTCGTATAACGAACCCATAATAATGTCCTGTATTCCAATACTAAATGCTCTTGTTGCGGGCAATAAGGTTTATGTTAAGCCAAGCTCAAAATCTGAAAGTTTTTTTAAGTTTTTATGGTCTAACGAAAGTATAAAAAACATCACGGGAGACTTGCTTGTTATAGTAAGCTTAAAATCTAAAGAAGAGATAGAAGACTTTATAAAGATTGTAAATTCTGTACATTTTTTTGGTTCTGAGAGAATTGGTAGGCATATATATGAAATATGCGCTAGACATTTTGTTGAATTCATTCCTGAGATAGAAACAGCAGATCCAAAAGTGGTAAATATGTCCAATGAAGAACGATCATTAATATATGAAGATTCTATGAATACAATTTTTTCATCAATATCGCATAATGCCCAGATGTGCGAAAGAATTTGTGGCGTATACGTTAATTCTGAGGTATATAATGCATACTTATTATGCATAAAAGATATCATAAATAGTACAAGTTTTAAAAGCAAAGTTTTAAAACATATACCTGATAATTTTATTTATAATGAAAAGTTGGTAGAAGATTTAAAAAGAGATATAGAAAAGTCTGGAGGTATTGTGACCTGTGGAAAAATTGGCTCTGGGTTTTCTTTAGTAGAGAAACCTGATTACCTCTCTAATTTAGTTAGTAATGGTTATTTCTATCCTGTTTTGTGGATAATTCCTTACACCTCTACTGAAGAAGTTTTAGAAATGTTAAAAAATAGAAGGTACTTTCTAGGTATAAACATAGTTACAGATAATAAAGACTTTAAAGAGACTTTAATAGAAAATACTAGATTTACGAGATATACATCAAACAAGTCACATGAGAAAGTTAACCCGATTGAAGGTTGGGGAGGTAATTGGCCTAGTGGTAGTGGAGGATACAAAACATGGCTAGAGCATTTTTCTGTTTCTTTTGTTGTACTGTAATTTTTATAATTGAAAATTGTAGAAACTTCGGTACTACGGTTTCTTTATTCTGTAATACCCCGACGCCTTGCATTTGGGTGGTTTATTGGGTTGTGCCGAAGGAGGGACTCGAACCCTCACACCTTGCGATAAGCGATTTTGAGTCGCTCGCGTCTACCATTCCGCCACTTCGGC
>JAYTYR010000078.1:0-2306 GCA_043742265.1 bacterium
AATAGAGCTAAAGGCTCGCATGTTGCCATTAAAATGCACGAAATAATTCAAGCATTAATTCATAAGCATCAATATTCTATTGCTAAAGTATGTGAAGGAATTGGGGCAGAGAAACATGAAATAGAAATGCTTCTTCAAGAATCAGTTTTTATGCAGAAAGATGTTGCTAACGTAAATTACAGTAAATCTTGGTATCCTAAACTAGAGAAAAATAATCATGAAAAAGTCCTTTGAAGTAGTGTTAATAGACCCGCTAATTCTAAAACCCTACGCTAATAACAATAAAAAGCACAGTAGAAAAGAAGTAATGAAAATGGCTTCTGTGATTAAAAAAGTTGGGTTCGACCAGCCAATTGTTGTAGATAAAGATATGGTAGTTATTAAAGGACATAAAAGAAGGATGGCTTCCATATATCTACAGCTACCTAAGATACCTGTAATTGTTAGAGATGATTTATCAGAAGAACAAATAATGGCTTCTAGAATTGCTGATAATGTGGCTTTTAACGGCTCTACTATTAATCAAGAGGTTAGAAATAGTGAGATAGAAAATGCATATACAGTTAGTACTGAATTAGCGACTGCATTATTTGGAAGTCTCTCTAACAAAAAAGACTCTATAGTGGCTACGGATGTGGTGGGTAAACTACCCCCAAAACAAACTTCTATTAAAGAAAAGTTTAGTCCGTTACAAAGTTGTCCTAAATGTAGTCACACCTTTGTAGAGGTGGTTTAATGAAGCTTATATACCTTGATACGGACAAAGTTAAGCCGTATAGCAATAATCCTAAAAATCATCCTGAAGAACAAGTGCAATTAATTGCAAGAAGTATCAAAGAGTTTGGATTCGACCAGCCTATTGTAGTCACAGAAGATTACACGGTAATTAAAGGGCATGGTAGATTATTAGCCGCAAAAAGTCTTGGCATGACTAGTGTTCCTTGTTATATATCTGATAATACGGAAGCATTGTCCAAAGTTAATAGAGTACTTGATAATGATTTAGTTGGAACTACTTTTAATATAAGGGCACTTAGAAGTGAGCTAAATACTCTTTCTTTAAGTGGAAATTTAAGTTTAAGTTTAATTAGTGAGAAAGATATTCCAGCAATATTGTCATCAAAAAATGAGCAAGAAATGACTTTATTTTCTTTAAATACTACCCATGATTGCCCTAAATGTGAGTACAGGTGGTGATATGAACATTATCTTATCCAATATACCCAGAGACATTCCAGATTTTGTTAGTATAGATTACTATCAAGAAACAGAAAAATCTTCTTTAGTGGTTTTAGAGCCTACTTTTACGTCTTTTAAAGAAGCTACTTCCGAACAGTTAGAGTTGCCTTTCAAAGTAACTTCTAAAATAGACACAGATACCCTAGTTATTTCTATCTATTATTCACAAGAAAATGCAAAGAACTTTAAAGGGTATTTAATTGACTTAAACACTCAGTTGATGGGGCTAGGTTTTTCTAATATGAATCAATACCATGTACCTTGGCAGTCTTATGGGGTCCCTATGATAGGAAGTAGTCTATTTCTTATGTTCTCTAAGAATAAGTTTTTATATAAACCTAAAAAAGACATTGTTAATGTAGCAGACCAATTTCCAGAAGTGCATAGTCATGCCCCCTACAATCCCTACCCTAACTACTTAAATTTTAGTGGCGGTGGGGTGGCTTCAGGGTTTTATAGTAGCAACGATAACTGTTTTCTACCTATTGAAGGGTGGCGTACAGGTCATCTAGAGTGTGAGTATGTAGAGGGAAAAACTATTCGCAGAGACAGCCTAGATATTGAAATTGTTAATTCAATTTTTGGTATTGAGCTAGGTGTAAAAGTGATGTCTTACATAGGAATAACCCCTATTAAATTAATACAATCTTTTACTAAAATAAAATATTTTCAGAATATGAGCAATTCTAAATAAATAATTTTTGGGTAGAATTTATGAAAATAATAGAAGGAAGAGAATTCACCCATAAGGGCTGGTTTTATTTATGTCCTATTTATTTATCCCCAGATTGTGAAAAGATGACGCCCGTAATTGCCCGACATCCCCTATTTGATGGGTGGTTTAGACTCAATGAGGCTATATACAAACTATTTAGTATTCAGATGTTGTTGATGGACCCTTATGGTCAGCCTAAGACTGTGTTTAGAGTGACTGGGTTTGCTAAATGAATCGAGAACAACGTAGGGGGACTAAAAAGTCACCACAATACAAGTCTATATCCCTACCAAAAGCTATTGAAGAATTTAAAATATTTGAGACACCAGAAGCGATTTTAAATGCTATCTCT
>JAYTYR010000079.1:0-1565 GCA_043742265.1 bacterium
TTTAGATTATTTAATTTTAAAAATAAGTTTTTATTTTTATCATAAGCGATAACCGTAGATCCTTCTACTTTTTTTGCATCTGGTAAAACTTTTCCTACACTTATAGTATTTTTATATTTATTTTGAACACTCTCGAATTCTCCGTCACTATTTATATACCCATACACATCGGTAAATGATTTTATATTTGCAAGTGGTGATTCGCCTGTACCTGTCGGCTCATAGCTTTCAACTTGTGGCAGTAGCACTGGTAGCTCACTATCAGCAACCACTATCGGTACCATACTCTGATCGCGATTACCATGCTCATCTGTAGCATATACTATCGGAAAAGACTCGCCCCAGTATCTTTGACGGGCAAAGACCCACTCACGGAGTTTATATTTTTTGACGATTTTACCTCCCACTTTTTCTGTAATCTTTATCCTGGCTTCTGCGCTACTCATACCATCAAACTCAGCAGAATTCAATAATCTACCATCACCGGTAAACAAAATGTTATCAAGTCTACTCAACCCATACTTCAAATAACTGATATCTTGAAAGTTTTCTGATTCAACAAAAAAGTTTAATAATTCATTTTTATTTAGCCACTTTACAGTATGTTTTTTTGATTCGTCTTCGCTTAATTCGGCATGTTTATTATTAATAGCTTCACAATAATAAATAAAATTGGTTGTGTCATTATTAAAATTTTTATGAGGTATAAAATATTTTGAAAAATTAAAACCTAATTTTTTAACAATTTTAATATTTGATAAACCAGCCTCTTCTTTTATTTCTCTTATTAGAGCTTCTTCTTGTGTTTCTCCTTCTTCTATCATACCACTTACAAAAGTTCTCCACCCATTTAATTTCCAATCCAAAATGCAGTATGTATTTGTGCTGACATCTTTTATAATACCCATTACGAGATTTCTCTTTTTACAATCTTTACCTTCTACCCATTTACTGGTTTCTGTCTTATCTTCAAATACAGGACCAACAACATCTAATATTTGTATACCGTACTTATTAGCGAACTCATAATCTCTCTCATCGTGAGCGGGTACAGCCATAATAGCGCCTGTACCATAACTTGCCAATACGTAATCAGCTATATATATAGGTACTTCTTTTTGATTGGATGGATTGATAGCTACCACACCCTCTAGTTTGACACCAGTCTTCTCTCTACCTTCAGCACTACGCTCTATATCTGTTTTTGATTTTACTTCTTCTAAATATTTCTTGACTTCCTCTTTATTTTTTAAAATATTTTGACCATTTTCATCTTCTAATAATTCTTTTACTAGCTCATGCTCTGGTGCTAGGACAGTATATGTGCAACCAAAAAGTGTATCAGCTCTAGTGGTGAAGATTTTAAAACTTAATTGCCCTAAACCAATACTTATAGGCAAGCCCTCGAAAGAGGGCTTTTCCAATTCTTGATCCCTTAAATATGCAGTCTGACCGACTTTCGCCTCAAACTCTATCTCACTACCTTCACTTCTGCCTATCCAATTCCTTTGTGCCGTCTTGACATGCTCTGGCCAATCAATAAGAGTATTTAAATCATCTATAAG
>JAYTYR010000080.1:0-13033 GCA_043742265.1 bacterium
TGATCATGTCAAAGATAAAAATGCTATCATGTATTATATAAATCAAGGCAAAAGTCTCAAGCTTACTCAGGACGATATGAGTGAGTTCAGGAGAGTATGTGGTGGGCGATAGAGGATTTGAACCTCTGACCTTCGCTGTGTAAAAGCGCTGCTCTACCAACTGAGCTAATCACCCCAATAGTATATATAACTAATATATGTTATATTAACATAATATATGAATGAATACAAGAATATAGAGGATGATGAAAATATTATACCTACTCCTCCCATAGAGGAGACTATTATAAATATACCTGTGACCAAAGACTATACTATACTGTATGAAGATGAAAGCTGTCTGGTAATAGACAAACCAGCTGGTGTAATGGTACATCCAGATCATATGGCTCGAGTAGAGACTGTGTCTGACTGGATGGGCTATAGATATCCTGAAAGTGTAAAGATAGATGAAGCACGCCCTGGAGTAGTGCATAGACTGGATAGGGATACTAGCGGATGTTTACTTTTAATCAAAAATAAACAAGTATTCCCAATATATAAAAATGAGTTCCAAGAGCATAAAGTAAAGAAAACTTATATAGCTATAGTGTCAGGTATAGTAAAGAATGATACAGGCATAATAGATAAGCCGATAGCGAGGGCAAAGAGTGACTTTCGCAAACGTGAAGTCAAAAATGAATTCACCAAAGACTATCGTGGAGTAGAGCGCGAAGCCGTCACCAGATATAAAGTGATAGAGAGGATCAAGGCAAAAAAGAATACTGAACAGATTGAGAATGGTGCAGGTAGGACTGTTGATGGTGGCAATAGCAATAATAGTAATGGTGGTGGCTTCACTGTACTAGAGTGCTTCCCAGTCACTGGTCGTACACATCAGATACGTGTACATCTGCGATCCATCAGACACCCTATAGTAGGTGACACACTGTATGGATCTAGAGAGTCTTCATTGTTAGCCAGTAGACAGATGCTACACGCTAAAGAGCTCGCTTTTACAACGGTATTTGACCATAAAGTAGATGGAGAAAAGAAGAAAAAAATAGTGGTGCAAGCACCAGTGCCAGCAGATATATTGGAGACCCTTGAAAGATTAAGAGAAATGTGATAGAATGTATCAACTATGAGAAAGCTAACAACAGTAGATATAGAATCTAGGAAAGCCATGAACTTTGCTAGTGGGGATGTGGTCAAGGTATGGAATAAAATTAAAGAGACTAATGGTAAGGTGCGCTTACAAGCATTTGAGGGTATAGTACTCGCACGTAAGCATGGCACAGAGATAGGTGCGACTTTCACAGTACGTAAGGTAGCGAGTGGTGTAGGTGTAGAGCGTATATATCCACTGTTCACTGACAGTATAGACAAAATAGAAATAATAAGACATGCGCGCACTAGGAAGAGTAAGCTATACTACGTAAGAGACAAAGCCAAGAAAGATGTCAGACGCAAGATGAAAGAGGATACTAAGAGGTCAATCATAAACAAGGAGGATGTCACTGCTGTCGAGACAGAGCATACGACAGCAGAATAAATAAGAGCCCGGGTGGCGAAATTGGTAGACGCACTACCTTGAGGTGGTAACGAGGCAACTCATGCTGGTTCAAATCCAGTCTCGGGCACCAGTCTTTTGACTGTATATGTCCCATTGTGGGATGTATAGAATGAATATATAACATGGTGCCTATAGTGTAATGGTTAGCACAAGGGTTTGTGGAACCCTTAGATCGGGTTCAAATCCCGATAGGCACACCAAAGTGTGTGAGAATCAGAATCTAGAGTACTGAACTCATACTGTAAGCTAAAATAATGTGGGCCTATCTATAAAAGTTGAAAACTCAAGACTGTACATACGTACAGCAGCAATAATAAAATCAAGCGATGGGTACATACTTGAAAAAGAAAATAGCGAAGGTTACGCATTTTTGATCGGAGGTAAATTGAAAATAAATGAGCTCTCACGTGACGGGGTAAAAAGAGAAATTATGGAGGAGATTAGCTTTGAGGCTAATGATCTAAAACTGTTACAAGTAATAGAAAATATACTTAATAATAGAGAAGAAGGAAAAGAAGATATTCATGAAATATGTTTTGTATATGTGTGATGACGTCTTTGACAGAGTGTTGCCAGAAATAGGTTTCGTAAAGATAAAAGGTGAGGACTTGGCGTCTTCAGACATAAGGCCAGAAATTATTAAAAAAGCTCTGATTGATAACTATTCAAATAGATAATCATAATGTCAAAACAACTTCTCTTAAGCAGTCTGGAAAGCAATATCGCAGAGATGCGTGAGGCTGTTAGTGCGGAATTAGAGAAAACTATAGAGGACGAGAATCATCTGTTCGTACAGGTGCGTCGCGCGCAGAGTATAGACCAAGAGATAGCTAGTCAGCAATATATATATGCCCAGCGCAGAGTAAAAGAGTTAGAGTCTCTCAAGAAATCTCCATTTTTTGCAAAAGTGGTATATGTCTATGAAGATGAAGTAAGAGAAACATATATCTCAAAATACGAATTCGCTAACAGTAGGGTCGCCTCATGGATAGCGCCTATATCAGAGCTAAGATACGAAGACCTCGGCACAGCTACAGTTAAGATTTTTGATCAATATAATAAAATTATAAATACAAATATAGTAGAGCTAACACAAAAGGATAGCTATGTGATAGGAGAGGACAAGGTTATATATTATTCACAGGAGACAGTGGGCGCTGGTGTAGAGATAATCTATGAAGATTTTCTGAATAGTATTAAGAGTGAATATGGACTATCTGAAATAGTGTCCAAGATAGAAAAGGAACAGTTCAAAATAATCCAGAGCGACGCCAAGACTCCGCTCATCATCAGCGGTCCTGCGGGATCGGGCAAGACCACCATATGTCTACACCGCGTCGCCTATCTACTACAGACGCCAGAGACGGCAGACATGTATGCAGGGGAAAAGATGCTGATGCTAGTACAGGACAGATCTACAAAAGATTATTTCGCATCTATACTTCCAAAGCTCGGCATAGCAGACATGCTAGTACTCACGTATTTCGAGTGGTCAGCTATACTGCTAGAGCTAGATATAAACATGATATCAGAGATAAATATGTATAATATCAGCGAGGAGTATTTAGATCTTTTAAATGAGAAAGTTAAAATTATAGAAAAAAATAAAGTTAAATTTAAAAAATTTGGTACCATATTTTCTGACAAGCTTCATAAACTGTATAAAAAGAATCTATCTGCAAAAAGCTTTGATCTATATAGTCAAAACGAAAATCAATACGATTATCTAGATATGACTATAATGCTGTCTATGATGGTGGAGGATAATGAGCTCCTAAGAGAAGATGAGTATTACAAGTCATTGGGTGATGATAAGTATAAGCTATATAGGCGTAAGACTGCTATAGATTATGGCATGATAATAGTAGACGAATTCCAGAATTATACGCAGGACCAGATAGGTATAATTAGAAAGTGTGTAAACAAGAGGACAAAGTCTGTGGTATATATCGGTGACATGAATCAAAAAAGTATGATGAAGCCAGGCTCACAGAGCGATGTAGACCATTTTATGCTTTGTAAAAAAGTGGCTCTGGATAAAGTATATCGCAACACCAAAAATATTCTCGTATATATAAAGTCCAAAGGTTATAATGTCGAGATACCAGAAAAATCAAGAGCAGGTGAAGACGTGAGAGTAATTAACGTCACAGACTTATCTCATCTCAAAAAAGAAATAGACATAATTCTAGAAGGTGTAAGTACAGAGATAGTAGGCATACTGTTTGATAGTCAGGATATGTTGTCAAAAGTGGGCCTAGATATACGAGAGAGAACAAATATCAGAGCGATGACAAAAATAGAGTCCCAGGGTACAGAGTTCCATACGGTGATCAGCATTAATGAAAAATTAGACGAGAGCTCAAAATCTTCAGAAGCTTTTGCTGATATGAAGAGAGCTGCAAAGAAAAATAGTGACTATGTCGGATACACCAGAGCGGTAGAGAGGTTGGTGGTCATAGAGATGGCTTCAATCTAGTCGTCCCCAAATCGTGCTTATCCACAGGGTGTAAGCTTTGTCTATTGATATTGGACGGCACACTGTTATACTATATATAATGATTTTAAACAGTAAAACAAGCGCATTTTTTTATTCTTATATATTTAGACTTGTTTTTATGATGTTTGCTTGTGGTATTTCTTTGTCGAGTAATGCCTCGGCGGCTTTTAATACTGCTATATTTGCAAGTAGCACAGTCAATGTGGCTGGATATAACTTAATAGTGTCTGGACAAGTAGAAAGTTTGATAGTAAATCCAAATAGCTTTGATGTTAGTGTATCTCCAGGCTCATCGTTTACTGTTATATCCTCAAGCAAAAAAGATTTTTCTGTCTCTGGTTATCAAGGATTTGTAAAGTCATGTAATACCTCTAACTCATCGCTGGTATTTATTTCTCCTACTGTTAGGTCTACGTCTACTGTATCTATACCTTCTAATTGTGGTACATTTACAGTACCTTCTCAGGTCATCGGCCTATCTGCTGTTGCTGGCCCTGCTAGGGCTGCTCTATCTTGGTCTACACCAATAAGTGACGGTGGAAGTCCGATCACAGATTATATTATAGAGTATAAACTACAAGCTAACTCTAGTTATTCTATATTTATAGATGGAGTTTCTACTTTAAATAATGTAGTAGTTACCAGTCTTTTAGAAGGTCAAGCATATAACATGAGAGTAGCAGCTAAGAATACTGCTGGCATAGGAGCTACTTCTACAGCTGTACTGGTATCAATATCTAATAGCACCGCCATTGTCACTCCACCACCATCGACTGGAGGTGGAGGTGGAGGTGGAGGCGGTGGAGGTGGTGGTGGCGGAGCTGCTCCTATAGTCACACAGCCTATTAGTATCATCGGTACTACCTCAGTGGCTACCAGCTCTAAATTGAATCCTGTCACTCCTATAGTTACACAGCCCACTACTGGCTCTCAAGCTACAAAACTTATCGCAGTGTCTGAACCATTATGGAAGGGTAAAAACGGAGACGAAGTAATAAAGCTGCAAGCTATTTTATTTAGTTTATCGCTCTATGTAAAAGATGATAAAGAGCCAATTGGGTACTATGGTGTAAAGACAGAAACTGCAGTCAAAGCCTTTCAATGCCAACAAAAAATTATTTGTGCTGGGACATCTAACAAAGCTGGCTATGGAGTAGTAGGGGCCAAAACTGTAAGCGTTTTAAATGATGTGGTGATTTCAAATAATAAAAAAGTTGTATCTCCTATAATAAGTACTCCCACCACGACCTTGAATGTACCTATAATAGTCAGTACCTCCACAGCTGTGAGTGTTTTTACCGGCAAGTTGATGTTGGGAGCAAAAAATACCGAAGTGACAAAATTGCAACAGGCTTTGGCGAATAAAGGGTTTTTAAAAATGACGAGCAAAGATAAACTGGGATTGTTTGGATTAAAAACAGAAACAGCAGTAAAAGCTTATCAATGTTCACGTAAAATAATATGTAAAGGGTCACCTGTCACTACTGGCTGGGGCAAAGTGGGTCCAACTACATATAGATCGATCATGACAGAAGGAATGTAATAGTTTTTAAAATATAAAATTAGATAAAAATCTAGCAAAGCAATAGCAGAGTCATATATAAAGAGTATGGGGGATGGACTACACAGCGGTAGCTCGACTTTTATAAAAAACTATGTTAGTATATATAGGCCTTTCTAATCCGTGTATGTATCAATGTCCAGCCGCTGGCTGATTATAAATATATATGCGTGATATTGTTAGGTTTTAGTAATGGGCTTAAGCAGGAAAACAATGGCAAAAACATCAGTTATCGCGAGAGCGAACAAGACGCCCAAGTTTAGTAGCAGAATTAGTAATCGCTGCTTTAAATGTGGTCGTAAACATGGATATATGCGCGACTTTGACCTTTGTCGTACGTGTTTCCGTGAATTAGCAAATGAGGGCATGGTGCCCGGAGTACGTAAATCATCTTGGTAAATATATGGATCAAATAGCAAACCTATTGATAAGCATCAAGAATGGAGGAAAGGCGGGCAAGGCGACAGTAGTAGTGCCGCATTCCAAAATAAAGGAGGCGATAGTCACAGTCCTCAAAGATGAAGGCTTCGTCAAGACTTATCATGTAAATAATAATGGTGTGAAGAAAACACTCGAAGTGGTACTGACCTATGAAGGCAAGTCCGCGAGAGTGAGTGAAGTAAAGAGACTGAGTAAGCTCGGTCTGCGCAGGTATTATCAGGTCGAAGATATTAAAAAAATAAGAAATGGACAAGGATTACTTGTGCTATCTACACCCAAAGGCATACTCACAGGAGGAGCTGCTCGTAAAGAGAATGTAGGAGGCGAAGCATTATTCGAAATCTGGTAAATATATGAGTAGAGTAGGCAAACAAACAATAATAATACCGAGCGGAGTAGAAGTCACTTTTGCTGATAATAATAGTGTAACTGTGACAGGATCAAAGGGTACTCTTACTCGCATACTCAAGAATGAAATTGAGTTCAAGGTAGAGAATGGTAAAATAAACTCCGAACCTCGTCGCAATGATAAGTTCTCTAGATCTCTTTGGGGGACTTATATGAGTCAAATCAAGTCTATGATCAAAGGTGTATCAGAGGGCTTTGAGCGTAAACTGATAGTGAGTGGTGTAGGTTTCAAATGGGAGGTAAAGGGTGACAAGTTAAATATGTCGCTTGGATTTTCACATCCTATTATCAAAGATATACCAGCAGGCATAGTGGTCAAATGTGAGAAAAGTGAAATGACTATATCAGGCATAAACAAAGAAGCTATCACACTATTCGCGATGGAAGTCAGACGTATCAAGAAGCCAGAGCCATATAAAGGTAAAGGTATCAAGTATAGCGACGAGATCATTAGAAGAAAGGAGGGCAAGAAGTCATAATCATAAATATATGGACACTAAATATAAAACACAAAAGCGTATACGCGCACACAAGAGGATTAGATCTACTATATCTGGTACAGAGACTAGACCTCGCCTCGCAGTATTCCGCTCAAACAGATATATATATGCTCAGATCATTAATGATGACTCTGCTAATACTGTAGTCGCGGCTAGCGATATATCTATGAGTGATAAAGTGAATAAAGTAGAGCGTGCTAAAATAGTAGGCAAGAAAATAGGAGAGCTGGCGATTGCAAACAAAATAGATACTATTGTGTTTGACAGAGGTGGCTTTTCTTATGCTGGTAGAGTAAAGGCTTTAGCAGATGCAGCTCGTGAAGCGGGGCTTAAATTTTAATCAATTATAAATATGGAAGAAGTAAAAACAATTACAACTGAAGAATCAGCAGCAGTCAAAGTAGAAGCTAAGCCTGCAGCTGCAAGTAGTCAGGATACTGGTAAACGTGAGTGGAAACCGAGACGCACTGATGGCAATAAACCTACAGATAGACCCGGAAGTAGATCGTCAGGTGGTAAGCCAGGCGAGAAAGGTGGCCCCAGAGGAGGAAGAGGAGGTGCCAGAGGAGCTAGACCACCACGTGAGAAACCAGAATTCGAGACGAAGACCGTGTCTGTACGTCGTGTGACTAGAGTGGTGTCAGGAGGACGCAGATTCTCATTATCTATCGCTGTGATTATCGGTGATAGGAATGGTAGAGTGGGTCTCGGTACTGCCAAAGCTCTCGATACTCAGGTGGCGATAGAGAAAGCCAGCAAGGATGCCAAGAAACATCTAATGACCATCAAGCTAGACAAAAATAAGAAAATTAGTGGGCCTAGTGAGGCCAAGTATAACGCTTCGGAGGTAAAGCTCATGCCTAATGATGGTAAAGGATTGATCGCTGGATCATCAGCTCGTACTGTACTCACTCTGGCCGGTATACAAAATATCACCGCCAAGTATAATTCTGGTAGCAAGAATAAACTTAACAATGCCAGAGCAGTGATGAAGGCGCTTGAGAAATTATCAGTAAAGTAGATCAAAAATATGCAAATACACGAAATACAAAGAGAACATAGCAACAAAGCTAGCCGTCAAGTCGGTCGCGGAGGCAAGAGAGGCAAGACTTCTGGCCGTGGAGGTAAAGGTCAGACTGCTCGTGCTGGTAACAAGAGACGTCCAGCTATGAGAGATATGATCAAGAAGATACCAAAGCTACGTGGTCGTGGCATACATCCTAACAAACCGATAGAAACATCAGTACAAAAGTTTGCTGTTGTAAATCTCTCAGATCTAAACATCTTTGAGAATGGTACAGTGGTGAGCCCGACAGCATTGGTCGCTAATGGATTAGCAAGGATGAGACTTGGTAAATTACCAAAGATTAAAGTATTAGGTCTAGGCGAAATCAGCAAGAAGGTGATTATAGAAGGCTGTACCATATCCGAAACTGCCAAGGCAAAAGTCGAGGCGGCTGGAGGGTCAGTGAAGTAATTTACTTCTAAAGATTTACAAAAAACAAAAGGTCGGCAGCGTAGCTGCCGACCTTTTATTTTTTGTAATATTATGATATCATATATACATGAAAGAAAAATATACAGTACATAATTTAGAAGATGAATTAGCAAAATGTGACGATTCAAACTGTGAAGAAGAGTGCCCATGCTGCGAGGGTGATGACATGACGAGCTATGAGGATGATTGCTGTGGAGCTGGGTGTGACGATTGTCTTATGGAGGGTGGCTATCCATATGCTAGAGTGGGCAAGAGAGTGAGAGACATGGAGTTTGAAACTTTGTATAAAGGTCAGATCATAGATATGAATATGATGGATAATTATGGTAAGTGGCAAGTGTTGGTTTTCTATCCTGCGGACTTCACCTTTGTATGTCCTACAGAGCTGATCGAGCTTTCTAAAATGTATAAAAAGTTCCAAGAAATAGATACAGAAATAATTGCCGTATCTACTGACTCGGTGCATGCTCATAAAGCTTGGCGTGAGCTTAACAAAGACATTGGGTCTATAGAGTATCCTATGGCTAGCGACTCTACTCATGAGATGAGTGAGTACTTTGATGTATTGATCAAGGAGGAGGGTAGATCATTGAGAGGTACTTTTATTATCGATCCAGAAGGTACATTAGTAGCTAGCGAGATCAATGATAACTCTATAGGCAGATCAGCCAAAGAGCTATATCGTAAGCTCCAAGCTGCACAATTCGTCTATGAGCATGGCGATCAAGTATGCCCCGCGTCATGGGAGTCAGGAGAGACAGCGATCACAATCAGCTAAAATAAAAATGTCAATAAAAATAATGTACTTTGATAAAGTAATTACAGATAAGCGTCTACGTGAATGTAATTATGGTGACTATAACGGACACAGCTCATCTGTCGTCGAGCCCATGCAAGAAATAAACATACATATAAATTTCCCAATGGAGAAAGTTATGAAGAGGTAAAAGCTAGAATAGTCGATTTTTTGTTTTATTTAAAAGCTAATCATGACAATAAGACAGTAGCGATAGTGGCGCATAAAGCACCACAGTTGGCACTCGATGTGATATTAAAAGGTTATACATGGGACGAAGCTTTTGCGCTCGACTGGCGTAAAACTAAATCGTGGAAGCCAGGCTGGGAATATATAGTAGAATAAAATTGTGATATAATAATTTTAGCAATGGAAAATTTATTTATATTTATTGATGAGTCTGGTAACTTTGACTTTAGTAATAAAGGGACCAAACACCTAGTATTGGCAAGTTATTCCACTTGTAGACCAGAACAAAACACTATAGATTTTAATAAATTAAAATATGAATTATTATCAAATGGTCATGAAAGAAAATAGACAAAAAAGAAATATATACTTTAATGGTAAGTATGCTATTGAGTGAAGTATTTAAGAGGTATGAAAAGGATAAGCTTAATTCTATTGTTGTAATTATAGATCAAGCTTTAACTAAAAAAGAACAAGGATATTTAAAACAAATTATAAAATCACAAATTAAATTATTAAAATTAAAATTCAATATATACTTCTTCGCTACAAAGTCAGATCATAATTCACAAATAGCTGACTACGGAGCATGGTCTCAATATGTTAATCTTGAAAGAGGAGAGGATAGACCTTTTAATGAAATCAAAGATCTTGTTAAAAGCAGTACTTCTGTATCTCTAAATTAAAAATGACCAAACCCCGCTATCCTTTTCAGGAAGAGCCCGAGGGCTCTTGTTACGGGGTTGGAACGTTTGTAGACTTAGTATATCAAATCATAGATTATTGTCAAATTACATGTTATAATACCCATATGAAATTTAGTAGAGAGTGGCTACAAAGCTATATAAAAGAGCCTTTACCTAGCAAAGAGATTATCAATGATGTGCTAAGTCGTAAAGCTTTTGAGGTCGAATCAATAGAAAATTATATATATCAAAATGATAAAGGAGAAGAAGTAAAAGATGAGATTTATGATATAAAAGTATTGCCCAATAGGCACGGTGACGCACTATCACACTACTTTATGGCAAAAGAGCTTTGTGCTGTGTTTGGATTGAATCTAATAAGTTATAACACGAGCGCTGCTCAGACACATTCACATGGTGGGAAACATCAAAATGCTGTAGACTCGGCTTGTTCTGTATTTCTTACTGCTACGATAGATGGGGTCGATGCTAGACCTAGTCCACTATGGATGCAGAGAAGACTAGAATCAATAGGACAAAGATCTATCAACGCCATAGTAGACATCACCAATTATGTACAATTTTCTGTGAATAAACCGATGCACGCCTATGACGCGAGAGAGGTCACAGGTGAATTCGTTGTGCGCTTTGCAAAAGAAGGAGAAAAACTAATGACATTAAACGGAGCTGACCTAGTAATGGATACAGGTACTCTCGTAATAGCTGATACCGGAAATGAAAATTTAAATAGTAAAGTGCTAGGTCTCGCAGGTATTAAAGGTGGTATGTATAGTAGTATCAAAGATGACACGACTAGCATAAGACTAGAAAGTGCGAACTTTGATCCTATTCTAATCAGAAAGACAGCCAAGAAATATAATCTGCGTACCGACGCCTCTAAAAGATTTGAAGCTGGTCAAAGTGACGCTCTCACTCCGATGGGTATGGAGCTGGCTGTATCACTTTATAAAGAAATATTTGGTGAGAAAATAAATGTCAGTAAAGTTTTATCGATTCCTACTTTTAATTACCTGCTTACGGATTCTGAAAAAGATCATTCTATACTCATTCACAATAAAAATATTATTATAAATAAAGATGAAATCAATGCCACGCTAGGATCAGACTATGGAGAGGCTTTGATAGAAAAGACTTTAAATGATTTAGATTTTACTTTTGAGAAAAATACTACCCCCGCCCCCGCCGTCCCACAAAGGGGGGGAGTCATGCAATACAAAATACAAATCCCAGTAGAGAGAGTGGATCTCAAAATTAAAGAAGATATAATAGAAGAGATAGGTCGTGTAATAGGGTATGATACTTTAAAATCTACTTTACCAAAAATAAAAGATAATAATAAAGATAGAAAAGGTAAATATAATAGTCGTATGTATTTAGAGATGGAGTTGAGACATGCTTTGCATGAGCGTGTCTATAATGAAGTTATGACTTATACTTTGGCTGACAAAGGACAAGTGAATCTCGAGAACTCCTCCTCAGCAAAGTTTCTGCGTGACAATATCAGTGATGGGCTGATCAAATCCTTTTACCAAAATATAAACTATGCACCACTGATGCAATTAGATGTGATACGAAGCTATGAGATAGGATCTATTTTTATAAACTTTATAGATAAAATAAATGATAAAAATAGTTTAACTTATGATAAGGCAAATTTTAAAGAAATAAGGTCCCTCTCCATAATATGTGATGATAATAAAAAGAAAAGTAATTTCAAAAGTGAAGTTGAGAACTTGATCAAAGATATAGAGAAAAAGCTTTTTTCAAATATAGATGATAAAATCAAAATTAATTATGAAGTTAAAAGTGAAAAGCCATATACCATAGAAATAAATTTAAATGAACTTTTAAAAGAGCAAATTAAGTATACAAAAGAAGAACAAAATAAACATGGTGGCTATGTAGATCTGGATATAGATCATAAAAAAGAGTCGAGATACAAACATCTATCGCCGTATCCGATCATGACTCGTGATGTATCTTGCTTTTATCCAGCACATCTCTCTATAGAAAGCCTATTAGATATTATAAAAGTTGAAACAAATATCAATCAGCAAACTCTTCCTGTTGGGAATGAGGAGAGGGTGACCCCTCTCCAAATCCGTAGGCGGGTGCCAAAGGCGGAAGGGGTGAATGAAAATTTAGTCAAAAAATTTTATTTGGTGGATAGTTTTGAAAAGAAATCAGAAGATGGAAGTATCAAAAAGTCAGCAGCATTTCGCATTGTGTATCAATCAGACGAAAGGACATTGACTGATGAAGAGGTAAATATAGAGGTCACAAAAGTATATGAAGCCTTAAAAGGTGTCGGATGCGAGATGAGATAAATTAAATATGAGACTGGATATAGAAATAGTAAAAAGGAAATTAGCACGCTCTAGAGCGCAAGCACAAATGTATATAGATGATAGTCAGGTAATGGTTAATAATATCCTTATAAATAAGGCTAATAAAAGGATAAGTGAAAAAGATGAAATTACAATTTTAAACAAATATAAATATGTAAGCAGAGGAGGTATCAAATTGGAACAAGCTATAAAAGTGTTTGATTTAGAAAAATATATATTAGGCAATTCAAATTGCCTCGATATAGGATCGTCCACTGGAGGATTTACTGATTGTCTATTACAATATGGGGCTACACATGTGACGGCAATAGATGTAGGTACAGAACAGATGGACAAAGATTTAAGGAAAGATAGAAGAGTCACACTTTATGAAAATACCGACATTAGGAAATTTGTAGAGCAGTATAAAATGCTTATTGACGAAAGTGGTGATAAACAAATAGGTTTTGATTTGATTGTAATAGATGTGTCTTTTATTTCTTTGACAATAATAATAAAGCACTTGCGTGCCGTTTGCGTAGCAAACGGCA
>JAYTYR010000081.1:0-4183 GCA_043742265.1 bacterium
CCAGCCATATCTTCATGCATGGTCGGCCTCGACATGTCTCTATCATTATCACGTTGAGGCCTAACATCACATGGCACAGGATGTCTCATAGGTGTATCAGATCCCATAGCTCCTCCACGCATAGGTGGTCTCGGCATAGTGTTGCTTGCTGACATGTCTCTATCATTATCACGTTCAGGTCTAACATCACATGGCATATCTCTACGCATTGGAGGTTTAGGCATATTATTTGCATCTTTTGGCATAGTCATGTCTACTTCATGCCGAGTATTATCTACTCTATGCTTTGGGTCACCTATTATAATCAAAGTATCCGTTGCCATTCTGGCTGTGCTAGATCCCATCATGCCTCTATGCATAGGTGGTGTACCAGATCCCATCATGCCTTCATACATTGGCGGTCGTGACGTAGTACCATTTTCTAGCATAGCAAAAGCAGAAAACACCGTTGATAAAGTTATAGCTGATATCAGTATTTGTTTTTTCATATATACACATTATAACAACTTTCTACAAATAAACACACAACTTATCCACAAAAAATAAATTAAATAATTTTATTTTCTATGCCATTCTTTATCTTGGCGGGTTAGTACCTTTGAGGGATCATGCTCATTTGAAAGCATCACTTGTACTACCTTTTCCATACGCATACTTTGTGAGCCTTTAATATAAATTATATCTCCGGGGAGAATTATGTTGATTAGCTCGGATATTACATCATCGATAGTATCGCATTCTAGTACCCAGCCATCACGCATCCCCGCGTCTCTAGCCCCACTAGCTATATGCTTGGCTTCATGACCCAAAGTGACCAGCACATTACCTGAAGTAGGTATAAGTCGGCCTATGCGATAATGCTCACTCTCTGATTGATCTCCTAACTCTTTCATATCGCCTAGCACTATTATACGCCTATATTTAGAGCTAATATCACGTAATGTCTCTAAACCATTTTCTACCGCCTTTGGGCTAGAATTATAAGTGTCATCTATAATCAAAGTATTTTTTATACCATAAAGTGGACGCATACGTCCTGGCTGTCTGACTGTCTTGTTCAACATCTTAATCGTATCACCTATTACATTTAACAAATCATCATCGTACTCATATTCACATTCATAACCATTGATATATATAGCTGCTAGTATGGCCGGCATGGTAGCGAGCACAGCTGCAGTACCTAGTGTGTCCTCTAGCTTCACTTTATAGAGTCTATGATCATACTCCACTGTACCCACCACAGAATGTAAATCATAACTATTGCCAACATCCCTTAACATCAGAGTGTTGTGTATACCTCGCCCAAATGATACTCTATGCACTTTATCGTCTGCCATACCTACACGCTTCGCAATATTCTGACAGTCTATGTCGTCACCATTATAAATAAGCATCTCTTCGGCCGCCATTGCCAAATACTCCTTTTCTCTAATTAGCAAATCCCTGTCATTGTTAAAGTTTTCTATATGTACTGGCACATCTGCAAACTGAGTGAGTACTACTATTTGTGGGTGTAGCCACTTGGTGATAGATAATATGTCGTCAGGAGCGTCAGCACCGACCTCTAAGACCAAATATTCTGGATATTCACGCGCGAAAAATGTAATGATACCTTTACCGATGACCAATATCCATTTGCCAACATGACTCCAAGGATTGTTAGCCCCTATTATGGTGAGAGGTATACCTATATCTGTGTTTAGACTTTTAGCGCTACCACGCACAGGTCGATTAGAAAGTGCAGCGACTATGCTATCCTTTGTGGTGGTCTTACCCAGATTACCAGTCACAGCGATAATGTAAGGTTTATGTTGCCAAAGTATAGCCTTAGCAATTAAAATTAAAAGCTTGATTAAGATTTTCTTAATTATTTTTTTCATTTTTAGCCTTTCTCTTGACCATTTGTGATACTATACTGTCTATATGATTGATAAACTGACCCAGATCATGTGTGACTCTGTGATCCAGCTCTCTATACATACGCAGGCCTTCCTTTTTGTACTCCACCAAAGGATCACGTTGACCATAGGCACGTAAATTCACGTTAGATCTCATGTGCTCCATTTGTTCTAAGTGATCCATCCATATCACATCATAAATTTGTAATAACACTGATCTGATTACTATATAGAAATGCTCAGGATATTTATTTTTCTTCTCACTCAGAATATCTTGATCAGTTATTTTTGCTAAAAGCTCATTCATAAAGTCTTGGTCCGCTGCTAATACTTTATGTCTCTTGTTATATATCGCTTTACGCTGTTGATTTAATACATCATCATACTGAAGAGTATGTTTACGTGAATCAAAATGGAATCCTTCTATTTTTTCCTGAGCATTCTCAAGTGCTCTGCTCACCATAGAGCTTTTGATAGCTTCTTCTTCTGGTATACCAAATTTACCCATCATCAACTTGATACGATCAGACCCAAACACTCGCATGAGATCGTCCTCCAGAGATACATAGAATTGTGTCTCACCTTTATCTCCTTGGCGACCTGAGCGACCACGTAGCTGATTATCTATACGCCTGGCCTCATGTCTCTCACTACCGATAACAAATAGTCCACCAAGGTCACGGACATCTTCATACTCTGTCTGTACAGCCATCACTCCGCCCAGCTTGATATCCACTCCACGACCAGCGATGTTAGTCGCTATTGTCACTGCTCCACGCTTGCCTGCATTGGCTATAATCTCTCCTTCTTTCTCATGATTTTTAGCATTTAGCACTTTGTGGGGAATATTTGCATGTTGAAAGTATCGAGACAATACTTCGTTATTTTCTATAGATACAGTACCTATTAGTACTGGTTGACCTTTTTCATGCAGCTCTTTGACTTTGTTAGTAATAGCTTTCCATTTACCTTTTTCTGATTGAAATATTTGATCGGTATTATCTGTCCTGTTGATAGCATTATGCGTAGGTATAGTCGTGACCGGTAAGCCATACACTTTGAAAAATTCTTCTTCACTAGTCTTTGCAGTACCACTCATACCAGAAAGCTTGGTGTAGAATCGGAAATAATTCTGATAAGTGATACTCGCCACAGTGCGTGACTCTTTTTGTATTTCTACTTTTTCTTTGGCTTCTACTGCCTGATGTAGACCATCGCTCCAGCGGCGCCCTGGCTGCATATGACCAGTGAGCTCATCCACGATAATCACTTCACCATCACGTACTACATAATGTTTCTCTTTTAGGAAAAGAGCCTTGGCACGCAGCGAGGTTTCTAAATGATGTACAAGCCTCACATTCTCCACAGTATATAGATTTGGTATTTTAAGTTTACCTTCAGCTTTGGTGATACCGACTGATGTAGTCTGTATAGCTCTATCCTTTTCATCTACTGTATAGTCCACGCCTACATCCATATTTTTGGCTATATCTGCAAATACATTATAAATGTTACCACTATCATGAGTAGCATTAGAGATTATGAGTGGCGTACGTGCCTCATCTATTAGTATAGAGTCTATTTCATCCACGATAGCATAATGATGTCCACGCTGTGACTCCTCTTCTAATCCATATACCAAATTATCCCTGAGATAGTCAAAGCCGAATTCGCTATTGGTACCATAAGTTATATCCGCACGATAAGCGTCACGCCTCTCTATAGGCTTCAGATAATCATGCTCCACTTTATACAGTGCCTCCTCATCACGCTTTACATCATCTATTTTAGTTTTGTGTGATTCATCATAAAGAAAAGATGCATCATGATTTATAACTGCGACTGTGATACCTAATAGGTTATACACCTGACCCATCCATACTGCATCACGTCTAGATAGATAATCATTAACTGTTATAATATGCACACCCTTACCTGTGAGTGCGTTGAGATACGCAGGTAGTGTCGCCACGAGTGTCTTACCCTCTCCTGTCCTCATCTCGGCTATATGCCCCTGATGTATCATCATGCCGCCAATCAGCTGTACCCTATAATGCATCATACCTAGCGTCCTCCTGGCACTCTCACGCACTAAAGCAAATGCTAATGGAGCTTTCTCGAGTAGCACTTTCTCAACAGCAGCTATAGCTGCTTTTTCATCAGTGATATCTGGCTTCTTCTTGCTTTCTATGTCTACTATAGCGGTACGTACTTCATCACGTAGAGCTAGACTCTTTGCTTTTAGATCAGCATTCGACAAGACTTTCAGCTCATCCTCATAT
>JAYTYR010000082.1:0-5045 GCA_043742265.1 bacterium
GCTGAAATAATAGGTATACCATACTTTAGTAAAGATATTACTAAAAAAGATAAAGAACTTATACTAGAGAAATATCCCAAATCTGTTTTTGATAGATAAAATACTAGTGTTACTATTAGTTGTTGAATGTAGCGATCCTAAATTTGTATTTTATTTTAAAAAATGTTATCATAAATACCAACATGACAATAAATATAGAAATCAAAAAAGGCAACAATGAGAATCCATCTTCTCTACTGAGACGTTTCCAGAAAAAGGTGCAGGAGTCTGGCATATTACATCGAGTGCGTAGTATTAGATATAATGACAGAGACCTGTCAAAACTAAAAGTCAAACGTGCCAAACTCAAGAAGATTGCTGGCACTATCAAATATGAAAGAGCCAAAAGATTAGGTACTTTAGTAGAGAGGAAGAAAAAACGCTAATCTAAGGCTTATATCTGACAATAAAATGGTCAAAGAATATAAAAATTTATTTATAGAAAGAAAGGGTGGCTCTATACCAGAGCTACCCTTTCTAACTATTAAGAACAAAATCCTAGGTGACAACTATAATTTAAATATAATATTTTGCACTACCGCATTATCACAAAATCTTAACAGACAATACAGAGATAAAGATTATCCTACCAATATACTATCTTTCGCATTGTCTGACCACGATGGTGAGATCTATATACAGTTGGGTATAGCTAGAAAGGATGCTAAAATTCATAATATGAGTTATAATAAATTCATACACCTACTCTTCATACATGGATGTCTGCATTTGATACATCATGAGCATGGAGATGAAATGGAAAAATTGGAAGATTTATATATTAAGAAGTTTTACAAAAAAGATGAAGCAAAAGATATCTCCAAACATAATAGGTATTGATATAGGTACCAACTATTTGAGAGCCTGCATAAAGAGTGACGAGATATTGGATTTTATAAAGATGCCAGTGTCTGGCATACATAGCGGCAACATAATAAACAAAGGTGAATTTACAAATTCACTTTTAAGATTAAGCAACAAAATAAAGAAAAATTATAATTTTAAAAAAATAAAAATAGTATTTGGTGTATCTGGAACTTCACTTAACTCTGGCGATTCTAATATATCAGTAAATATAACTAGGCGTGATAGCAAGGTCACAGAAAATGAAATAAATAGTTTGATTGAGAAAAATGAAAATATATATAACGCTCACAATCTGACAACGCTTAGTCATTATATAAAAAAGTATAGACTAAACAATGTAGAGACACAGACAGCCCCCATAGGACATCGTGGCAGTAGACTAGATGCTCGTATATTTTCTATTTCTACAGCTACAGAACAAGTAAAAATAATAGAAGACGCATGTTATAAATTAAAATTAGAAATAATAGATATAGTCGCCTCACCATTGATAGAGACAGATCTGATACTGAATAACAAACAGAGACTGGCCGGTGTGGGCGTGCTACATATAGGTAACACACATAGTAGTCTGGTAGTCTATGAAAATTATAATCCAGTCGCAGTTGGGACGATTAATTTCGGTACCCAAGATCTAGATAATGAAATAGCTCTAGGCTTAAAAGTTTCTCTCGAAGAGGCTTATGATATGAGACAAGGTATAAAGATCACTGGCTACAACAAGAGAAAATTTGAAGATACTTTAGACAATGTCATAACTAAATGGGCAGAAAAAGTAAATCACGAATTAGACTTTATAAAAAGAAAAGAGCTTTTACCTGCCGGTCTTTTGATTATAGGAAACATAACTGAGATTTCTAAATTTGAGCTTATTTTTAAGAATAAAATGCGATTACCCATCAAGTTAAATCGTCAAATACTCGACTCTATAGTAGATTATAAAATAGATAGTACTGAGTGGATTAGGCCTTTATCATTGGCTATTATAGACACTCACACATACACATACACAGATAAAACTTTTAGTAAAATATATAATCACATCAAAGATATACTTTGTCAATTTTTACCTTAAGGCAAATACCTGCTATACTGTATGTATATAAGCAAGAAAAATATGGCAAAAGTAATACCCGAATTTGAAACACAAGCAAAAATAAAAGTAATAGGCATCGGTGGCTCAGGCAAGAATGCTCTGAATCACATGGTAGACTCCAAGATCAAGGGAGTAGAATTTATCGCAATCAACACTGATACTCAAGACTTGCACGCAGTGCAAGCCGAAAGGAAAATTCATATTGGTAAAAATCTAACCAAAGGATTAGGTGCTGGCATGGATCCAGAAGTAGGCCGTCGCAGTGCCGAAGAAACTAGAGAGGAAATACAGGACGCTATCAAAGGTGCCGATATGGTTTTCATTGCTGGCGGTATGGGGGGTGGCACAGGTACAGGGGCAGCACCGATAGTGGCAAGCATAGCAAAGCAAGAAGGCATACTCACTGTAGCAGTAGTGACCAAACCATTTTTCTTTGAAGGTAATCCTAGGATGAAGCTAGCTGAGCAAGGACTAGAAGAATTAGAAAAAGAAGTAGACGCACTTATCACTATACCCAATGATCGTATACTATCTATCATAGATAAAAATACTACAGTCACTCAAGCATTTGCTATGTGTGACGAAATACTCAAAGAAGCAGTAGAGGGCATAGCCGAGATAATCAGACTTTCTGGCAAGATGAACCTAGACTTTAATGATATACGACGTATACTCAAGGATAGTGGCACTGCACTATTTGGTATGGGGCGTGGCGTGGGTGAAAATCGCGCCGTAGAGGCTGCTCAGGCTGCGATAGGTAATCCGCTATTAGATATATCTATACATGGCGCTACAGGTCTATTATATGTCATATACGGTAACGAAGATCTAGGTATGCTAGAGGTGGCCGAAGCGTCTAAAATCATAACCGAAAGTGTGAGCAAGGATGCTAGGATCATACACGGAATATACACTGATGATACTTTGAAAAAAGACGAAGTAAAAGTCACTGTGATAGCCACAGGCTTCCCCAACTCATCAGGGTCGAGACGTGGAGGATCAGATCGAGACTCACGCGATACTCGTGAGGTCAGACATGAAGCTATCTCTATATCTGCTGCAGAGGCAAAGCCAATAACTAACACTTTACGTGAATATATAAAAGCTGACAAATCAGAAGATAGAATAGAAAACAACGTAGAGGCAAGCAATAACACTAGAGGAAATAAAACCGAAGACTTTGTCGAAGATAAAAAACCTAAATTCGTTTTTAATAACGAAGAGGAAGAAGATGATGACTGGGGAGCTTTGCCACCATTTCTAATTAGAAAAAAGAAATAACGTGCTATAATATGTATTATGCAAAATAATATTTATGACCTCATAATAATAGGTGGTGGGCCAGCAGGGTGTGCAGCGGCAGTATATGCAGCGAGAAAGCAATTAAAAACATTATTAATACTTAATGAATGGGGTGGCCAATCAATAGTGAGTGACGATATACAGAATTGGATAGGCACCCCGCACATTAGTGGATCAGATCTAGCAAAAAGTCTCAAGTCTCACGTAACGGAGTATGCTGGTAATTTCATCACTACAGCAGAAGGAGAAATAGTAAGCACTATTTCTGGTACTGACGGAGACTTCACTATAAATACTAATAATAATTCTTATAATAGCAAAACTATATTGATAGCGACAGGTAGTAGCAGACGTAAATTAGAGGCTATCGGCGCCGACACATTTGAGCACAAAGGTGTAACTTATTGTGCATCTTGTGACGGTCCTACATATAATGGCGCTGCTGTGGCTGTAATAGGTGGCGGTAATGCCGCATTCGAATCCGCAGCCCAGCTACTCGCTTATTGCCCTACTGTATATCTAATAAATAGAACCGATACATACAGAGCTGACGAGATCACGGTGAGCAAGTTAAAAGCAAATCCAAATTTAAAAATAATTAATAATGCTATAGTCAAAGAAATTCATGGCGATAAATTTGTAACAGGACTTACATATACATTAAACAAAAATGAGACTAATGCGTCTACGATTAATACTCAAGAAAAAACAAATACAGACAAAACTAAAAATAATAGCGCTGAATATAAATTAGATGTAGAAGGTATATTCGTAGAGATAGGACAGTTGCCAGCTACCAGCTTTGTCAAAGGTATATGTGAATTAGACTCTATAGGCAAAATAAAAATAGACCCTCGTACTCAAAAAAGTAGCACACCTGGAATCTGGGCAGCTGGCGACTGTACTGATATACTGTATCATCAAAACAATATAGCCGCAGGCGACGCAGTGCGTGCCCTCGAGGATATATATGTGACATTAAGGACAAAATAAAATGTCAAAATATCTATCTATTATCTGGAGACTATGGAAACTGCTTAAGCCTTTTCATAAAGTCTTTTATATACAAATCGCATAGAAGGGTATTAATGTCTGCTGGTTTTGCGCTTTATGGCTAGACATCTAAACCTTTCTTCTTGTATTGTTGTTGACATTTTTATACTCATTAGTTAATTTTACTAAAAGTGTCACATGTATGGGGACATTACCTATTGGCTTTTGTAAGTATTAGTGCTATACTTTTGCGGTAGCTTTTGCCATCTCGGCACTTGTCTAATGTTATTTCACATAAGTGGCCCACAGCCGCATGCCCTCAAGGAGGGGGCTGAATCATGATCAAAACTATGGCGATAATCGTTATGTCCATTATTGTCATTGGCTGCGGTGGTACCGCCACTGTAGCCCCAACGAGTCCGGACTCGACGAGTTGGAGTGTTGACCCTCCGTACCAAAAAAAAGGAGTGGTGAATTTATAAAAAAATACACCAAAACAAAGTGGTCGCCGCAGCGATCACTTTTTTAATTCTTGTACATTGCACTTTAGGGGTGAATTATTTTATACTCTACTCTATCATCCTCTCCACCTCTCTACCATAAGTAAAAAGTATATCTTCACGATGCCAGTCAGCAAGGAACTGGATGGAGAATGGTAGTCCATCTTTATTTTTACCTGTTGGCACTGTGATGGCTGGGACACCGATCACATTAGCAGACACGCTAAATATATCAGTGAGATACGCCG
>JAYTYR010000083.1:0-6514 GCA_043742265.1 bacterium
CATCTCCTACAGCAGCAGTTACAGGTACTACCACAGGTAAGACTGTCACAGTCAACAACACAGGTACTGCAATCTTCACTATGTACGGTTCACAGATAGCACCATTAGGAGCAGGTATATTTATCTGGAATGGATCTGCATGGAATGCAATACAGGCTAATGGTAGCAATGTGGCAGCGGAAAATGGACAGGTAGTCTTCACATCACAGTCAACAAATCTCACCACAGCAGCAACATACTTTGACGTTTCCGGATACACCTTTACGCTTCCATCAGCAGGTACGTATCAGATCAGCAGTGCGATTCGGGTACAAGGTGACAGTACTACGGCTGATGTAGTGTACCAAATGGTCGATGTTACTGTAGGCAATGTTGCTATTACTGGATCCGACACCGATATAATCCAAAACGCAAACGCTTCGTCTGTACAAGTAACAGGAACTAAGGTTATCAACTACACGGTAACTGGTCCGACAACTATCAAGTTCCAACTCAAGCGTGGTACAGGCACTGGGTCTGTAGGAATAAACTCAGATGCTAATGGCAAAAGCTTGGTCTCTTGGCAGAAAATCTCTGGCAACGCACCAGTCTCAGGACAAAGTGTGGACTATGTAAATGTAATAGAAACCTTAGGTGCAACAGTCGCCGCGAATGGTGCAGTACTATTTAATGTAAATACAGGAGGTAATATCCCTTACAACTCAGGAACAGGGTTATTCACATTAACTGCTGGAAAAACTTATAGATTAGCAGGTTACTATCAAATTAACTCAAACAATGTTGGACAATGGCAAACTTCCGCAGGAGTAGCATTGAACGCCGCTCAAGGAGCTAATACTTCTGGTGTATCATCTGGTCAAGAGCTAATTTATACACCTTCTGTAAATACAGATGCAAAGTATGTGAGTATTTCAGGTGGTACTTTAGTTTCAAACAGAAGCTTTGCTACTATTGTACAAATCGGCTCATCAGCAATGACAGGTGTGGCGTTCAACTCACTTCAGGCAGCCATTGCCGTAGGAGCACTCGATAATGCTAACTACACACAAGCTTGGTCATGGTCTACAGCCACTACGACAGTAGGACTGACTATGAATGCAAATGCTCTCACTACTGGTGGAGTAATGAATATAACTTCTAACTCGTCGACATTAAATAGTACCAATGGACTACTCTATGTAGCCAACACTGGCACCTCTACCAACGGTATGCTAGCTAGCTTCGTAGCGTCTACTACCAGTTATGCAGGAGCATATATTAGCAATAAAGGTGTATTATCTATAGGTACTAGCACAGTAGAGGCTTGGAGTAATCAGAGATCAGTAATTAAGATTGGAAGTGGTGCGACTCTGATAGGTAAGAATAATCCTATAGCAGCCAATGACTATGGATATCTAGCGCTAGGAGGTAACTATTATTGGGACGGTACTAATGATAGGGCTATCGCTAATGCGACTTCATCTAGATTTGAGATGCTAGACGGTAATGTTAGACTACAATACGCTACTAGTACAGGTGCAGGAGGTATCGCTTCATTCCAGAATGCCTTTGCTATGAATGGTCTAGGCCTAGTAACTATAGGTAATGTCGCTAGCAGTACTACCAATAGAGGCTTGACCGTAGGAGGTAATGCGGGGAATGGTAATGGTGAAGTGTTGTTTACAAATGGCACAAACTCAACATATGGTAGTATTAGTAGATTTACCAACAGGCTGGGTGTATTCTCAAGTGATTCAGTAGATGTAGTATCAGGGACTAATGGAGTCAATCTCGCCAACGGCGCTACCTCTTGGTCGGCTATATCAGATGCTAGATTAAAAAGTAATGTGCTAGATTTGAATGCTTCTAGTAGTATATTAGCTAAAATAGAAGGATTGAGGCCAGTAGAGTATGATCTGGCGAATGGTAATCATGAGATCGGTCTCATCGCTCAGGAGGTAGATGGTATATTGCCTCAGCTAGTCACAAAGCCAGCAAGCTCAACTGCAGAGTGTAGTACCAGTAGTACAGAGGGGTGTTACAGACTTAACTATGATAGATTTGGTATAGTTGCTTTGCAAGGTATCAAAGAGCTCAGTGGTAAGCTTTCAGGTCTCAGTAGCTCAGTGTTTGCTACGTCTACTGCATCCAGTACAAGTAACAACACAGTCAGTACTAGTACTATAGCAATGTTAGCTCGTGACGGTACCATATCACTAGAATCAAGAGTACAAAACATAGCGGGTACGGTAGATACTCTAGCAAGCTCTACAGCAGCTACTAGTACTATAGCGACTAGCACAGATGCTAACGGTAATGCTACTAGCACTACAGAGCTCACATATATGGGGCGTGTAATGAAGAATATCACAGATAGATTGATTACATGGTTCGCTGATGCAAGTAATGGTATCACCAAGATGTTTGTGAAGGAAGTCTCTACTGACAAGCTTTGTGTAGGACAGACTTGTGTGGACGAAAGTGAATTGAAAACGTTGTTACAAAAAGGAAATGTGCAAAGCTCAAACGCTTCTTCTGCCCTTCCACCTTCCTCCGCCCTCCCACAAGGAGCAGGAGGAACTCAGACACCTAGCTCTACTTTACCATCCACACCTGCTACTACTAATTCATCTAGTACTACATCCGCTGGTGCCAATGGACTAGGATCAACCTCTCAGACAGGTGACACTGTCGGAGCTACCAATACACCACCTGACACAGGGGTCAAGCCTGCATTAGGTCAAACTACGGGTGGTACAGACACGCAATAGTACACCCCCATTACTAATACAAAAGCGAGCAATAGCTCGCTTTTGTATTTACTGTTGATATAATGTGTATATGATAAATACAAATTCAGAAATAGTTACAAGGAAAAATCTTCTAACCTCCTCTAGGAGATTAGAAAGCTTTATACAGAAAGCTAATCAAAAAGTTCTAGAGATAGACTTGTTATTGCATTTGTCTTCTTGGCTGTTGCCATGCTATAATACACATTATGCAAAAGAAACTGATACGCGTAGTCGCTACCATATTGATACTATCACCATGGCTGTATGTACCAATAGTATACAAAGAAATACTATTTATTATAGTTGGTATAGTACTGCTAGCTGTGACTATAGATATCAAAAAGAAAAACACCAAACTCGAAATGTAGTATTTTATTTGCTTTTACAAAATTGATTTATAGGGTATAATATAATAATGAATATTCAAGATGATGGTGGTGACAGAGTTACTTATATAGGTACTACTGATTATCGTGCTAGGGATACTAAATTTGGTATCAAGGATAGAGATAGGACTAGACATATGTATGTAATAGGGAAGACCGGCATGGGTAAAAGCACGTTACTTGAGAACATGGTAATACAAGATATACAAAATGGTAATGGTGTATGTATTATCGATCCACATGGATCCTCCGCTGAGCTAATACTCAAATATATACCAGAAAATAGGATCAAGGACGTGGTATATTTTGCACCACATGATCTGGACTTCCCTCTCGCTTTGAATGTATTAGAAAAAGTAGATGAGAATCAAAGGCATTTAGTAGCAAATGGCTTGATGGCTGCGTTCAAGAAGATTTTCGGTGAAGATAAATTCTCAGATCGTATACAATATATTTTGAACAACATTATGTTGGCACTTCTAGAAAATGAGGGACAAACTTTGCTAGGTGTAAACAGAATGCTATCAGATGCCGCATATAGGAAATTCATAGTGAGCAATGTAAAGGATCCGTCGGTAAAGGCTTTTTGGAATGAAGAGTTCGTACGGGCAGGAGAAAAGTATGCGCAAGAGGCCGCCCCAGGTATACAAAACAAAATAGGTCAATTCATTTCTAACCCACTTATTAGGAATATTATAGGCCAGAAGAAAACTAGCTTTGATATACGAGAGATAATGGATAATAAAAAGATTTTGATTTGTAATTTCTCCATTGGTCGTATGGGTGAGGGTAATGTGAATCTGCTCGGTAACCTCATGATTACAAAGATCTATCTCGCTGCGATGAGTAGAGCCAACTTGGGAGCAGATGAGATGATGAAGGCTGCCCCATTTTACTTTTATGTGGATGAGTTTCAAAACTTTGTAAATGAAAGTTTCGCACAGATACTATCACAAGCTAGGAAGTATAATTTAGCATTGACTGTCGCTCATCAATACGTAGAGCAGATGACAGATGAGGTCAAGGCGGCTGTGTTTGGTAATGTAGGATCGATGATACTGTTTCGTGTCGGGGCTGAGGATGCAGAGAGGTTTGAGAAAGAGTTCGCCCCCCAATTCACCATGGATGATATTGTCAATCTGTCAGCGAGACAAATATATCTCAGACTCTCAATCGATGGAGTAGGTAGCAAGCCATTCTCAGCAAAGACGCTGCCACCTGTAGCACTCGGCACCTATAATTATACTGATACCATTGTAGCACATTCACGAGCGGTAAATGCAAAGACCAAAGCCGAAGTAGAGGACGAAGTGAATGCCTTTTATCAGCCTATAGTAGTGGCCAAGCCCATCAAAATCGAACATAAAGAAGACATGAAGATATTAAGTGTATCTAATGTAAAAAATGAAATAGCAGAAAGAAATTATAATCGTCATTATGATACAGATACACAAAGTAGATCATCCAAAAGAGATGATAGATCTCCAAGAGATCTATATCACAAAGAAGAAGAAAAAAAGAGATTTAATAATAATTTAAACGAAAAACAAGAAGAAAAAAGTCACGGAATAAAAGTTGAACCCAGTAATAGTAATAGCTTGAGAGATGCCATAAACAAAGCCCTAGGTGTAAATGAAGAAATACAAATAAATATAGGCAAGAAGCCAATGACATTCACGCCGCCCTCTACAATACCGCGTCCAGCCGTAGCTGCAAGTGAAAGAGAAACCCCACCACCCAACTCCGCTGGGTCTACGATGGGCAAGCAAGGTCAGGAGACCACACAAAATACAAAGTCAGAAATAAATCACACTGTACAGTCTACGGATTCAAAGAGGGAGGTAGACGCAGAGACATTAAAGTATATGTTAGGAGACGACAAAATTTATACTAATTCAGTATAAATTAACAAACAATATATAACAATATTTACCGCCCATCTATATGAAAGTTTTTACAAAAAGTTATATTTATATTTTATCAAAATTATTTTTAATTTCTATTTTAATTTTGTGTGTATCACAAAGTGTACAAGCATTAAAAATATCAGAAGTGATGTATGATCCGTCAGGTGCTGATGCTGGTCGAGAATGGATAGAGATTTATAATGATGAATCTACCCCAATAGACATGTCTTTATACAAACTAAATGTATACAAAGTGAGCACTAGTACTGGCACCAATCACGGCATAGAGGCAAGAGATATCCTTTTCCCAGGAGAGTATGCTATCATGGCAGATGATATAAATAAATTCAAAATAGATTATCCAGCCTATATGGGACATCTATATAATAGCTCTTTCTCTTTGCCCAACACTGGGAATATTATTTCTTTTAAAAAATTAATAAGTGACAATCAATACAAAGTTGAGAGTGAGATAGACTATACACAGTATACAATTGGTAATGCGCAAGGTGGTGTATGTGATAGCAATATAAAGGCTGCATCAGTATGGAGCGCATGTGTACCCGTGCCAAATGGTAAAGCCGTAGTAGGTGGGAGAGATATGGGTATAGTAGCAGGTGGGACAGCATCATCTACCGCTAGTAGTACGGCTTCGACGACGGCTAGTGGTAATGGTGTATCTACACAGATAGTGTCGAGTGGCGTAGCGGTAGGCGTGAGTTATTATGTGCCAAATACCAACATATATTTACGTATTGGTAACATGACACTCGAAAGTCAAAAAGAAAAAAGAGTGATAGCTGGGACGGAGATAGATCTAGCTGTGCGTGCCTATGATGATAAAAATATCCCAGTAAAAGGTCTGAAATACTATTGGTCTATGGGTGAAGGTGGATATTTTGAAGGTGAAAATATCAAGTATATATATCATATGCCAGGTGATTATGAGTACACAGTAGAGGCCGGGAATGAAAGTAGTTATAGTATATATCGTGGCACTATGCATGTACATGAGCCGCGTATACGCATATCGTCTATCGGCACCAGTACTAATTATATAATGTTAAAGAATGATTTGGATGTAGAGATGGATATCGGTGGATATTTATTAAAAGATAATGTAAATAACAAAACATATAAAATCCCCCGTAATACTTTTATCAAAGCCAGCAAAGAGATAAAGCTAATCGGTGCTGCTATGGGTTTTGTTTCTACTTCGTCTGACAATTTCACCTTGTCTAGCACGAATGGTGTACTCATATATCAGTACTTCCCAATATCAAAACCAATACAAAAAGTAGCAGATGCCAATACACCAATACAAAAAGTAGTAGATGCTACTACGACAACACAAAAAGTATTCACTACTACACACAACAGTATCTCATCTACTACGAATAAAATCTCCTATTCACATAGGCTCAGCCACTAATATTATATTTTTATTTTT